>JAGRAE010000081.1 GCA_020435005.1 Bdellovibrionales bacterium | reverse complement strand
CGTCATTCCTATCTTTAAGTGGTGCGCGCACACATGAGAGCTGCGTAATAAAAATTAAAAATAGCAAAGTAAAATTTAACATAATAAAACCTTAAAAAATATTCATAGTTCAAATTCAACCTACCCTAAAATTTATATCAAGCTTGTTAAATTGAGTAGGATTAAAACCTTTTGTGAGATATTCATTTGAAATTGTATATCAATTGAAATCCGGGGGGAATATCGATTGAAAATTTCTTTTAGATATAGCTTATTTTTCCTCATATTCTTTTTAATATTCAGCATCAAGGTATCTGCTTCAGATAGTTGCTTGCAAGAGGCCTTTTCTCAAAAAACTCATGTCAATTCAGAAAACTTAACAGAGTTTCTCAATTGTGTTTCAAAATTAAAATCACTTACAAAATTAGGGGCTCAGTGGATATTTTTGCGTAAAGCACATTGGGTTATTATAGATAGTTCAGAAAATTGGCAGGTTTCTATTTCAGCTAACCCTGTTCTTCCAGAATCAGAAAACATAATTAGTTTAAATCCCATCAAATGGAAAACAGAACCAAAGTCCCTGCAAAAATTAATTGATAAACTTCAAAATGATATTTTTCCACAAGCCATTTTAGGTTTTAGTCAGGGTGTGGAAAACAATATTTCAGCCTTATCTTATCAAGCAACAATGTATCAACTTATTTCTTTTATGGATACTCCTCTTAAGTATTGGAAAAAACATGAATCAGCCTCTACACATTACTTAGGTACACTTATTGAAAGCCATGATTTTCCTAAAAACTGGTGGGAAGAACAAGTCACAAACTTTCCTTATTTAAAATGGATTATTAACAAAGATAAATACTGGTCAGAAATTAGAACTCAACTTAAAAATGAATTTTCATCCTGCCCTACAGCTTGTTTTGTCAGACAAGAGCGAAAAATATTATCTGCCCTGCTCATCAGTCTCGAGCACCCCGAATTTGTAAAAAAGGTTCACTTAAACACTCTCAATGGTTTTGGTCCACAACAGGGTGATATAGCTAAAAAGCAAGAAAACATGCCACGCAATTATGGATGTTATGCCGATCAATCTTATAAAGACAGCCCTTCTGGTTTGCGTTCCTATGATTTTAATTGGACGGGAGATAGTTGGCGACCTAATTATATAGAAATGGGTAAGTGGGCACTTATTGGTCGTGCTTTGTATATTGAAGCCATTAACAAAACTCAAATCAACCCTTCAGTCAGAAGAGTTCCTACCGAACACAATGGTCGCAGTTTTAATGATGCTCCTGCTCATTACTCAGGACAAAACGCTATCATCCGATCTATTTCTGATAGAGCCGTAGAAAGCTTAATGAATTTGGGTGGTTTAGGTGGCAGTAAAGAAATTGAAAACATGGACGGCAGAGTGGTTCAGGCAACTGGCACCAAAGCTACTGAAGCCATAGATCTGTACTTAAAAAATGCCAGCTATTATTTTGCCGACTACCAAAGAAAAAAATATTTAAAACAAAGCGTAAAAAACCACCCGGTAACAACAGAAGCTTTTTTTACGGAAACAATTATTTCAAAAGGTTACAACTTAAAAACATGGGCAGATATTTTGTCAAAATTAAATCCACCTGTTTTTTACCATATATTTGCCTATGACTATGAATTTATGCCACGCCCAGGAGTTCCTTGGAAGAGTTATTATGATCGCGTGGCCTATGTTTTAGAAAATGAATTTGAGCAAACAATTATAAATACACTTTAAGAGGAGAGTGATATGAAAAAAATTATTATGTTATTAGCTACTATAGCTATGTCTACAAATGTAATGGCGGCGGCAGCCAATGGAAAAGGTTCCGATACCGCTGCAAACGACAAAGGTTCAGATATTCCTGATCCCGTTGTAAAAGAAATGTGTGAAAGTCTTGGTTACGAATTTGGACCAGGAAGTCTTGATTGTAACCGTAACTGGTTAAACTCTTGCGAAGAAGTCGCAGGTACTGTGGGTGTTTACGCTTGCAATCTAGCTGAGTTGCCTGTTAATTTAATTAAAATTCCGGTTACAGCTGTGGGTGAAGGTTTAATGATGGCACAAGAATGTTATCAAGAAACTGTTGAAGAAGCAGGACCATTAGCTCTTGTTTTTTCAGTACCTTGTTTAGTCATTGGTGGTGCAAAAGGAGTTATTAATGGTGCCGTAAATACAGTAAGAGCAGTATTTGAAGTTCGTGGTGATGCACCATTAACTTTAAGTGTTTCTACTGTTGACGAAAATGTTGACTGGATTTTAAACCAAAGATGGGAAAATCCATAATATTTGTCACAGCACATAGTACAGATATTTTATAAAGGCTGGATTCTCTCCAGCCTTTTTTTTAAAATATTTTAATGTATAACCAATTATTCAAATGGATTGAGTTTTTAATTCTATTTATTTTAATACCAATACTTGTTGCTTTAAGCTTAATTCCAGCTCCACCCATAGTTACTTTATTTTGTGTTTTACTTTATACTTTGTGGATTTATCGTCATTCCTTTAAAAAAGTTCGTTGGTCAGATAGCCACAGACGCTTGCGGATTTTAGCTGAAGAAAGATGGTTTGCCTGGAGATTTTTGCTCTCTATTTTACTCCTCTCAACACTGACCTGGTATTTATACCCGGAAAAGTTATTCTCATTTATAATAAACAAACCCCATATCTATCTTCTCATTGCTTTTTTTTACCCTCTCTTTTCTGTATTGCCACAAGAATTTTTATATAGAACTTTTTTCTTTGATCGTTACAAAAGTCTATTTAAAAGCGAAAGGTATTTAATGTGGAGTAGCGTGGTACTATTTGCTTTTTTACATTTAATTTACATGAATCTCATTGCCGTAGTATTAAGTTTCGCAGGTGGCTATTTATTTGCACACACTTTTCGTAGAACCAAATCCTTATTGCCCGTGGTTATAGAACACTACCTCTATGGAATGTTGATTTTCACTATTGGTCTGGGTGACTTTTTTTATATAAATTTAGCACGGTTGAACGGTTAATTATTTCTAAACTGCTCTCATTAATTGCGGATTGGAATTCTCACGCCTCGTTAAAACTCGACTTTTAAAGTAGATTTTGTGCTCGTTTTGGGCTCCTCAAATCTTTGCCTTGATAAGTAGCGCTCGAATCATCAAATTACAAAGTAAAAGAAGTATAGATCTTAATAAAAGCTTTTCAACAAAGCACAAGGAGAAAGCTGTACTAGGTACCGCGCCGACGCAGCAACGATGTTGCGAATCTTTTATGAAGGTCTATACAAAGTAAAATAAGGTATGAAGAGAGCGTAATCGCAATAAATTTCCGCAATTAAAGGAAGCAGTTCAAGTTAATATAAAAATCTGTAACTGCATTCTTGTGAAGAGTATATAAATGTAACTCAAATACAATTAGAAATGGCTAAAAATTTTGTACCCTAGGCAGTGTTTGGGTACAGGCTAAAAAGTGCGCAAGAACATATTTAGTAGCTCCTTGAATTATTCTAAAAGCTTGACTTTTAAGCCTGCATTATATACCTTCGCACTAATGAATAAATCGAAACAATTACAGTTTGATCAAGCGGGATTTAAGAAAGAAAAATCCGACCATGGGGGAAGCCATAAACATCCTCAAAAACGCAAAAGACCGCTTGGCTTTCGTGCCACCAACCACTTGGTTTTGCGTTCCACAAAAGCTGTAAAAAAATGGTCCTTCAAAAATTTTGACCAAGAAATTCAAACCATTCTTAATGATTTTAGCAAAAAGCATCACATTCAACTTCTTAGCTGGGCCAATGTGGGAAATCACCTGCACTTACACTTTAGGGTTCCCAGTCGAAAACTCTACCGCAAATTTATTAGGGCCATATCTAGTGCTATTATGATGAAGGTTACGGGCTTTAATCGCTGGAATCCATCGCCTGAGGGTTTTCAGTTTTGGGATCGAAGGCCCTTTTCTCGAATTGTGAACACCTGGGCAGAGTTTATGAACTTAAAAAAATATGTGCAAATCAACCGCTGGGAAGGTTGTGGCATCCGTCGCTCGGTAGCTAGAGACCTCGTTGCAAAGGGGCTTCTTGCTCGCAGCGGTGGCAGCGGATAAACACTACATTCGTGAACTTTATATTTGTGACTCTTAGATCAATGTGAACTTTATATTCGTGAGCTCTAGATCAATGCCTACCTTATATTAATGAATTATAGAATTATAGAATTAATGAACTATAGAACTATATGAACCCTATATTCGTAAACTCTTGATCAATATGAACGACTCCCGTTAATTGCGGATTTATCTTACTGTTACGCTCTCTAAATTCTTTTTTTATTCTGTAATTTGATGATTCAAACTTTACTTCTCAAAACTTTGTTTTAAGTAGTCCACAACAAGCACAAAATCTACTTTAAAAGTCGGGTTTTAACAAGGCGTGAGAATTCAAGATCCGCGATTAACGGGAGCAGCTAATAGTGGATAAACCTTAGATTCGTAAATTTTAGATCGGTATAAACTCAAACCTCAAAAAGGGCGCACTGAATTACAGAATTACTACATGTGAATTTTAGTTGAATAATCCCTAAAAAATATTAATTGAAAATTCCCCACTTATGATTGTTGATTTTAGATCTATGCACTTGTCAAAGACAAACAGTCAAAAAGTGATTTAATAGAATAAAATATATCTTCTGCGTGGTAGTAGTTAATTATTAAATATGTTTATGGCTAATTGTTGGAATTTAAAAAATACTACTTTAATCCATAATTGATTTATCCACATTTTACCGGCTATCTATAAAGTTCCCCAAATATATCGTTGCAATAGTTTACTGAATTACATAATTAGTAGAATTATTAAATTTTACTTAATTTAATTTTTTTTGAATAAACATTTCTAGTATTTAAGATTTTGTAGATAAAATTTCTTAATTTTTGGATTTTAAGAGTCAAAACTGAATTTATTTCTTTAATATTTTGGCATCTCAATTGCTCAAGAACATAAACAGCTGAGGGTTAACGTCCTAAAGGGGGAAAGATGAAATCAATCACTACATTCATTTTAACCATGATAATCTCATTACAAAGTTTTGCTTTTACTTGCAATACGGATTGTGGAAAAGCTGCAAAATTTAAATATCCATGCCCAACGTTTTCTAATCCTGGAAGAAAATGTACCGGGAAAAATCCAGGACTTTACGCTTCTTGTGAAGTAGATAAAAAAGTAAGTTGTGACTTATGGGAAAACGCGGTTAAATTTTTTACCGACAAAGTTAAACCTTCGTTGAGCTTACATTACAATGCAAACACTTATGCCTATACAGAAAATAAAGAAGAGTACATTATAGAATGTGTAGCTGCTGCTACAGCTTCAATTGCAACTATTGGTGCTATTTTTGCGGGACCATGGGGAGCCTTGGCAACAGGCGCACCAGGTCTCTTTATATCTAAGAGAATTTGTATACAATCAACGAAGTGGTAAGCTTAACATTTTTAATTTAAATAGAGTCGGATTTTACCAAAAAATCCGACTTTTATATTTACTTCGCTTTTTTAACCACTGAGCACTTCAAATACATTGAGCCAAAGCCATCAACCTTACAGGAAATATCGTGGCCGTCCTCTGGTACATCGAGCAAGCGAATATTTTTAACTTTAGTTCCAGACTTTAATGTGTCTTTCCCAACCTTGAGATCTTTAACAACAATGACAGTATCTCCAGTTTGTAAAGCCACACCGTTGGCATCTAAATATTGGGGAGCATCCTCGGCGGCCTCATTGTTTTCTTCTGGATTCCATTCGAAAAAACACTCCGGACAAATCCAAAGCAGTCCATCGTTATAACAGTTTACTGAATTACATTTTGGGCATATTTGATTATTTTCTGACATATAAAAACATTAATGTAAAATTAAGAGAGAGTCAAAGTGTTGATAGGTTTAAGAGCACTCAATATTTTAATTTTAAATTAATATTTCTTTGTAGATCAGCTTCAAGCATTTAATATTTTGGTTGTATAATTACTTAGAAATAGATCAAGAATATGATTGACTAGTACTTAGTATTTATAAAAATAGATTTTTTAAGTTTTAATTTGGGAGTAGTTATGGATTGGCAAGTTTTTTTCACAACATTTTCAATGATCTTTATTGCGGAAATGGGAGATAAAACCCAGTTTGCAGCCTTGGCGGCTTCAGCAAATTCAAAAGCGACAGGGTCGATTTTATTAGCTGTAGTGTTGGCATTATCTACAGCAGGTATATTGGGCGTCATTGCTGGAAAATATATTGGTGTGTTTATAGGTCCCCAAGCCATTAAATGGATTAGTGGTAGTATCTTTATTGGTGTTGGAATATGGGTTTTAATCTCTAAATAGGCTAACTAAATAAGGAGCGTAACCTTGTCATTTGGAAGACAGCTGTTGAGTCAACTAAAAAAGATTGGCACTGGTATTGAGTTTAAGACTGGGAAAATTTTTTTTGAAGAAGGAGATCTTTGTCAATCTTTTTTATTATTAGAAACAGGTTTAATTAAAGTTTATAAGATTTCTGAGAAAGGACAGGAGTTGACTCTTTATAGAGTGGATGCGGACAATCTTTGTACTTTAACTACATCGAGTATTCTTTCTAACTCATATTATCCAGCTAATGGAATTGCAGAAACAGATGGCAAAGGAATAGTATTATCTCGTCAAGACTTTAACCAACTTATTTCTGACAACCAAGAATTTAAGGAGTTGGTATTCTCTTCATTAACGACTCGCTTTAATCAATTTGTAGAAAAAATTGATGAGATTGCTTTTCATAGTTTAAAAGAAAGACTTTGGAGTTTTCTTAATAAGAACTGTAATCAGGAAAGAAAAATACTTTTGACACACCAAGAGTTAGCCAAAGAATTAGGTGTTGAGCGAGAGAGTATATCTAGAGCTTTAAAAGTCTTTGAAAAAGCTAGAAAGATCCAGTCTCAGAGAGGTATAATAAAAATAGTCTAATCAATACAATAGTTTAAAATGTGACTATAGTCACATACTAATATGATTAAATAAATTAAACTATGTATATAAACTTCAAATAAGGAGCAAAAGATGCAAAAAAATGCAGGAAAAATTGATAGAGTTTTAAGAGTTATTTTGGGACTAGCAGTCTTAGCTTCGGCATTTATAGGTCCTCAAACTGTATGGGGTTATGTAGGAATTATCCCTTTAGTGACAGGTCTAATTGGCTTTTGTCCTCTCTACAAAGTAATTGGAATAAATACATGTCCTTTAGAGAAAAAGTCGAATTGATATATGGTTAATTAATAGGCCTCAAGCACATTTTCAGTGTGGGCAAATGACCTAAACGTCTGAAATCTCATAAATTAAGTCATATGCCCAATGAAATTTACAGTGAAATGTTCCATTATAAGTTTATTAGAAAGGAGCTTATATGGAAAACTCTAAAGCCTATGATATACCCTTAAGAATATTTCACTGGTCTTTTGCTATTCTATTTGTAGTATCATTTTCAATTGGTAAAATTATCGATGATGATTCGAGTATTTATGCTGTTCATATGTTATCAGGAATTCTGATGGCGAGTTTGGTTCTTTTAAGAATTGTTTGGGGATTTTTTGGCTCAAAAACATCAAAATTTGTTTCACTTAGATTAAAACCTTCTGAGCTGATAGAATATTTTTCTTCAATTCTATCAGCTAAGTCAAAAAGATACTTAGGTCATAATCCCGCTTCAAGCTTTGCCGCAATTTTGATGTTTATTTTAACCTTTGGTATAGTTGCCTCAGGATTACTAATGACTTTAGACATCAGTGAACATTTTTTTGAAGAAGTTCATGAACTATTTACTAATGGTCTACTTATAGTAATAATTTTTCACATTGCCGGTGTGATTCTTCATCAAATTAAACACAATGATGGAATGATTCTTAGTATGATAACTGGTAAAAAGAACTATGTTGCTGGAGAAGTGGGTATTGAATCAAATTATCCTCTTATTGGAATTATTTTTACTTTTCTATTAATATTTGAGGGGATATTTCTAATAAATAACTACAATTTCAATACAGGTAAATTACATATATTTGGTAGTCAACTTCTTCTTGGTGAAGAAAATAAAGATAAACGTAGTAGAGGTAATAGTTATGATGACGAAGACGATGACGATGACGATGACGATGACGATGACGATGACGATGACGATGACGGCGATGATCATCATAATAAACATAAAGAAGACAGAGACTAGTGAATGAACAAAAAGGAAAGACTAATAATTTCAAGTATCTTAATCTCAATTAGCTTGATGACGAGCATAGACGTAATAACTGACTTGAATGAAGGTGTGGCCTGGTGGCATGTAACCATAGAAGCAATTGTTGCTGCCATAGCATTGGTAGGAGTTTACTTTTTAATAAAAGGAACATTTACATTAAAAAAATCATTAAAAAAAGAGAGAGAGCTTTCAACAAAACTTTTAGAGGACTCAAAACATTGGAAAGAGAGTTCTAGAAGGTTTTTAGAAGGGTTAAGCCAGTCAATTGATACACAATTAGAAAAGTGGGATTTAACTAAGTCAGAAAAAGAAGTTGCTTTTTTGTTAATTAAAGGATTTAGCTTAAAAGAGATTGCTGAATATCGCTCCACTGCGGAAAAAACTACACGTGCCCAAGCAACTTCTGTATATGCTAAGTCAGGTTTATCAGGTCGTTCACAATTGTCGGCATTTTTTTTAGAGGATTTACTATTACCTCAAAAAGATTAACCCTTGCTCTAGTATTGTGAAAGATGTATTTTGAAATTGAAAAAAAAGAACCAAAAGAGGTAATTTATGAAAATTATAAATATATTTAGTGTAATAGCTGCTTTATTTTTAGTAGGTTGCCAAACGGCAAGCTCTAATAATAATTGTTGCCCTCAGTGCCAGCCTTGTGGCCGTGGTGGAGGATTTGGCAATCAGATGGGAAAAGGACCTAGAGGAATGAATAGGCCGACATTTGAAGAAGTTGACAAAAATAAAGATGGCAAAATAACACAAGAAGAGTTAAATGCATTTCGTGCAGATAGAATGGCAAAAAGAGCTGGTGAAGGTCGACGCTTAAAAAATGCCGGCACTTCACCTTCTTTTGAAGTTTTAGATAAAAATAAAGACGGTGTATTAACTAATGATGAATATCCACCAGCAATGCCCGCTGGACGTGGTCGTGGACGTTAAACTTTATTTCTAATAGGAGGGGGGATCATGTTATTTTTAAATGTACTCGTAGCTATTTTAATATCACAATTTGGTTTTGCTGAATCCGAGCATCATCATCATGCTCATCATCCTAAAAACACTTCTAATAAATTGAAATTAAATCATGGAGAAAAATGGTCAACAGATCAGACCTTAAGAACTAATATGTCTGCAATACATGACCAAATTAAAGGAAAACTAAAAGAAATTCATAGTAATAGGATGACAGTTGATCAATATAAAGAACTAGGAAAAAAAATAAAATCTAACACTGATGATATTTTTAAAAATTGTAAATTAAAACCTGATGCCGATGCTCAGCTTCACATTGTTTTATCTGATATGTTATCAGCAAACAGTAAACTTTTAGAAAATAATGATATTAAAGAAAAACGTCAGGCTATTGATCAAATTTTAGCAAATTACAAAACATATACTAAATATTTTGATCACAAAAGTGATAAGTAAAGTTATAATTTTATTTTGTACTTGTTTTTTTTAAGCCGATTTTTCATATATGTTATGTTCTTGATAGTTTATAAACTCATTCCATAACTTTTTCTTTTTTCCAATTAATTGTATTCCATACACATTAACATTAGAGTTAATTTCAGATACAACCTTTCCTGATACCTGAATAGTCAAACTATCATTAATGCTAAACTTTACTTGAACTTTTTCTCCAATTTTTGCTTTTCCGTTTGCTAATTCTATGGCTAGTCCTGATCGAGAAATATTTAAGACTTTTGCATCTACAACCTGAAAAGAACTAGCATTTTTAAAGTCGCATTTAATATAGAATGGTAACCTGGGGCTTTCTCTTCTATTTTGAAATGATGATTTATTTGTTAACTTTGCAGCCTTTAGTAAAGATTTAAAATGAAGTGCAGATTTGATCTTCATTTTTTCTGATTCTGAAAGTGAGGATAGTCCATTTTCATCGACAGCTCTTGCAATTACTCTTGGGCTTAAATGGTAATCAGAAAATTTATAAAATTTTCTAGTTGGCAGCATAGCATTTCTTAATGCTTTCTCAACAAAAAAACTATAAATATTTTTTGATGATTTTTCTTTGCAGTATATCTTTTTAAATAATTCGGGAGCTTTTTTACAATCTAGATAACTAGCAAATGGTGTGGAATCATTAACTAAGTTATAACCACCCTTAAAATTCTTAATTTCTTTAAAACAGAGTACATCTTCATAGAAATATTTAACTCTCTTATTGACTACCGATACTAAGGCATCAGCTTTTAGACATGAACTTGTATATTCCCACATATACTTCATTAAAGGCAGGATCAATTGTCCCTTATAGTTTTTTGCTTCAGGGTCTATAGCTAAAGCAGAAATTTCATAAACTCGAGAGTAGTTTTTAAATAGTTGATCAATATTCCACCCAGCTTCAGCTGGTAAGCCAAGTGCACCTCTGCCAATTATACTAATTGTTCCCACAACTTTATCAGACTTTTTTGCTACTAAAACTGTTGAAGTGGGTAGTAATTGATACTTGCTCATTCTAAAAGGGTGTTGCTGTATGGCAACTAAATTATTTCTTGAATAGTTTAAATAATGTAGCTGAAACGCTTGATAGAGTTCACTTTTTGTATCAGCAATTTTAAACTCTAATCCCATTCCGTCAATATTGTCTAAATTAAAATGATTTAAAATTATTTTTCTACGTATAAAAGAGGGAAGTAGATCAAATGTTTTTAAAAAAACTGATTTCTTAATTTTCATTGTACTTTCCTAAGAGTATTTGTTGTTTGGGTAGATAAGTCACTTGTAAATGAAGGCAACTTTAAATGCATACTTTCCTTATGTTCCCTCTCCAGTAAATGTTTAACATATTTAAACATAAGAATTTGCAGTGGATTATTGTTGCCAAATGGACGCCAAGTTTTTTTAAGTTTGTTTCTATAGGCATCGAAATGAAGACCCCATGGTGCAGAAATTACTTTTCCACGATTTAATAAAATTTTCAGAGCATTGGTACAGGCCACTCCAGCAGCTAATTCAATACCCATGGCTGTAGAAGGAACTTTTTTCTTCAAAAAATTCACCGAAGACCTTTCAATTAGATAATGACGTTGTAAGACTGTAGGAGAAACGCCTACGACAAACTTTATAATTTGGTCATGAAAACTGAACCCATCTAATTTAAAATATTCTTCAAAAGACATTTTTCCAGGAAGAAATGTTAAAATAGCTGTGCCCATACCCATAGGTGCAGCTGTAATTGTTGGAATACCCTTCTCATAACATCTCTTAAAAACTTTTCTACGTATATCCAATGCAAATAAATCTAGGCTATCAATGTATATATCAACGCCATTAAGAAATTCTTCAATATTTTCTTCGTTAATTCCCTTTTCCAAAGTTCTGATCTTTGCTTCTGGATTAATATCTAATACGTTTTTTGTCATGACCTCAATTTTTGGTTTCTCTAATGTTGATACTGTTGCTCCATATTGACGATTAAAGTTGGCTAGCTCAAAGTTATCTAAATCTGAAATAGTAAAATTCCCAATACCCATTCTAGCTAAAGTAATTAAATGACTACCACCTACGCCACCAAGACCGCCAATTGCTACCCTCTTGTTTTTAAGTATTTGTTGTTCCTCTTTGGTGACCCAGCCTATATTTCTTGAAAAAGCCTGTGAATAATTAAAAATACCCATATCTTCCCCCTTACATGATTTATGTTACTGTCAGAAAGTGCCGAATAAATTGCACAGTTTTTGCGTCTATAAGATTAAAGGGAGCTATCGTATCAAAGTGGAACAGTTTGAAATTTGGGATAAGCAAATTAAAGAAGGAAAGGGTTTGTTGGTTAGAAAAGAAATTCTTAAGGTAAACCACCTTGCTATCAGCTATAGAAATGCTTCTGTGTTTTCAGATTTATGTCGTCGAGTTGGTTTAGTTAATAAAGGCTTGAAAGCACTTAGGCCTCATCTCTTTTTGAGAAGTGGATTTGATCAAAACGCTTCTCTCAAATTGATAATTTCTTATTGTCAATTATTGTTAAAAATTGGTGCCTCTAACTTAGTCATTGAAACGTTAAAAGATAAACCAGACGATAAATTGACAACACTGACTCTAGCCTATGCCTGTATGACTAATTGGCAAATGGATCAAGCAAAAATAAGTTTTGTTAAATACATAAATACTTATGATTTAACAGAATATGAAACCACTTTAGCAAAACTAAATTTAAGTGGAACTTTAAGGTTTTTAGGAGAGATCAACAAATGCCAAGCAATGCTTAATTCAATTATAGAGAGCTGCAAAAAAAACAATTGGAGCTTAATACTTGGTAACTGTTTTGAACTTATGGGCTTAACATACTTTGATCAAAATGATTTAAAGACAGCTATGTATTATTTTGACTTGAGCTTAAATCTTTTGGAAAAGACTAATGATAGATATAATCTTTACGTTGAAGTATGGAAAATGTTACTAGGCTTAAAAAAGTCACCAGAATCACAAAAAATTAGTAATCAATTAGAAGCTTTAAAAACAAAATCATTAAACATTGAAGAACTTAACTCTGTTAGAACTATAGATCTTTATAAGTCTATTATAACCAAAGATCTTGATCTATTTAGGCATACATTATCCGGAACACCATATCTTGAGTACCGCAATAGAGCTATGAGAATTAGTAATTTTAAAATATCACTTGATAAATTCTATAATTTCAATATTGATCATTCGTTATATAAAAAAACTAAAGATATTGTCTTACTGGATTTGTATACTGGCCTTCTTAAAAAACCAAATGATAAAGTAAAAAAAATTCCTAAAACCATTCATTTGTTATTCAAGTCATTAATTTGTGATTTTTATCGAATGCCAATGATCGGCCAAGCATTTTGTGAAATGTTTCCTGGTGAATATTTTAATCCTGATGTTTCGCCCAGAAGGGTTTATGTGACAGCGCAAAGGTTAAGATCATGGCTACAGCAAGAGGAAGTTGGTCTTACTTGTAAGTTAAAAAACAACAGATTAAGCTTAATATCTAATTCAAAAATTACTTGCATATCGGTATGCATAGATACCAATTATTTCCCCAATATGGCAATTTCTGAAGAAAATATCTTATACCAAAAGAGATTAAATCAAATGAAAACATATAATGTGCAACTATGGACTGCAAAACTAGTTTCTCAAAGTTTGAATATCTCAATAAGATCTTCTCAATATTTATTAAAAAATGCTGTAACAAATGGAGACCTAGTCAAAGTAAAACAGGGGAAAAGTGTATTTTACAAAATAATTAAGCAATAATTATTTCATCATAACAGCATAGACATTCACAGTTTTATTTTTTAGATTATGAGATAAAAGAAGAATAGTGTTTTTATTGTTAACAACTACACTACTAAATATCGTTTCATCTACGCTTAATTCAATATTTTGATTTATGTTTATACTTTTTTTCTGGAAGGAGTCATATAAATAATAATTTAAACTCACTTTGTCTACTACAAAGTATAAACGACTTGATACGTCACCTATGAAACTAACATCAGTTATTAACATATCTGCGGGTTCAATGTTGTTTAGATCAACTGAAAACAGACCATTTCGTCTTTCTAAATAATCACCATGGTCAATGTAATAAACTGAAAGTACGCTTAATAATTCAGAACCTAAATGCTCAATTACGTTAGTATTGAAATACATATTTTTTAAAGTATTTTCATCGTAATAGTTATTAAAATTAAATATTTCAATATCTTCATGTTCATGAAGCAAATTTCTCTTAAACAATTTTTCCGTTTTCCTTTGATTCAGCCCAACCTTAGATTTTAAAACATAAACTGTAGAATCATTTTGTTTAAGGTAAAATTCTTCATATTCATTTCTATGTATATGCAAAATATTTGTAATTTTATTTTTCTCGATATTGTAAGTAAATATAGATCTTGAATAGGTTGTAGTTCTATTGAGATGATCAACAGCCGTAATAAAAATATTAGGACTTGCAGGGCTAAACTCGACTCTAGAGGCAATAAAGTTTGTCATTTCAGGCAAGTGAATAGTTTTAGTAATAAAACTTTGTTCATCAAAAATTACAAGATCATAATTAGTATATCTGCCATATTCATCTAGAGTTACTTGAGTATTGCGATTAATAAAGTGATAGACGCGATGATCTGGTCCCGCTTGTAGTTTATGGTGATATTTTGTAGTATACCACTCAGAATAGCTATGATACTTCTTTGCTAGTTCATCAATAAATAAAATTTTTTCAATTTCTCTAAGATCTACATTGGTATAGTTAACTTCTGGCTTTATGAGGCCTTTAACAATCCAGGTTGAATAATTTAAATGTTTGAATAA
>JAGRAE010000080.1 GCA_020435005.1 Bdellovibrionales bacterium | reverse complement strand
AAATCCACTGGAGCCACTATGAGTCCAGTCATTAATGTTAAAAACAGTGCATATTGATACCAATTGGTTCTCCGATTGACTTCTTCTTTCATTTATTTCCCCCTCATTGAAAGACTATGTTTCCACTCCTTCTGCTTAGGCAAAGTTCAGGCCAATAAAGGAGAGTAATATCAACAACATAAATGCGTTGCGTAAAAAAATGTCTGAATGAATAAATCTTAAAGATGAGTATTTAATGGTAACTACTTGTAAAGCTTTCTAATTTAGACTTGCACTCATATTTGAAAAAGTGTAAACCCTTAAAACTCAGAGCTGTAATGGAAATAGGAGAACAGTTGTATGGTTGTAATTAGATTAGCTCGTGGTGGAAGTACACACAAACCAAAATATAGAATTACTGTGGCCGACTCTCGTCGCGCAGCTACAGGAAAATATATTGAAGTTTTAGGTACTTATAACCCCAGTCCACGTGGAAAAGAAGTTGGTTTGGTTTTTAATTTAGAAAAGGCCAATGAGTGGATTAAAAAAGGTGCCCAACCTACTAAAAGGGTTCAGTATCTCATGAAAAAAGCCCAAGAGACGGCCAAGGCCTGAGACTAGAAAACAAGACTCCTGATTGGCACAATCTAGGGTTTTGATAGAATATATGTATATTTATAAAGTGAAAGTGGGAGTGAGGTAGAAATGGATCCTTCAAGCTTAAGAGATTTAGTAGAGTTCATGGCAAAGTCATTGGTAGATCATCCTGAAGAAGTGGAAGTGAGTGAAGTAGCGGGTGAGCAAACGACTGTTGTTGAATTAAAAGTGGCAAAAGATGACCTGGGAAAGGTTATTGGTAAACAAGGTCGTACAGCTCGTTCGATGAGAACAATTCTCAATGCAGCAAGCACTAAATTGCAAAAGAGAAGTGTTCTAGAAATTGTAGAGTAAGTTAAAGCATTTAATTTAAAAATGGTACGGCTAGGGGAAACCTTAGCCGTTTTTTTTTATGGAAGATAAAAAAAATCAAGAATATTACAGTGTGGGTAGAGTAAAAGAAGCTCATGGTTTAAAGGGAGAGTTGTATATAAAACTGCGCTCTAAACAAGCTGATTGGCTGAGTGAAATTGATCAAATAATATTATCTGAAGCTGAATATCCTAAAAATTTAAAATTTTACTCACTTAAAAAGGCAAAAGTTCATAAGGATGGCTTGATAGTTACACTATTAGAAGTCAACAACAGAACCGAAGCGGAAAAGTGTCACGGAAAATTTATGCTGATTCCTACATCCATTTTGCTTACGGCGAATGAAGATAATTTTTATTTTTATGAGATAGAGGGTTTTGAAGTTATAGATGAACAACAGCGTGTTATCGGTTTAATAATCGGATTTGGCAGTAATGGCGCACAAGACTTGATTCAAGTAAAAGGACCTTTTGGCATTGTCGACATCCCCTTTATAGATAATTTCATTACAAAAATAGACTTCAAAGAAAAAAAAGTTTTTATGCATTTACCTGAAGGATTGGTTGAAGTTAATGAAGTTTAATGTCGTATCACTGTTTCCAACTGAATTTAAACAATTTTTAAACATGGGAGTTGTAGGTCGTGCTTTTTATGATCATTTAGCAGAAGTTCAGTTTTTTAACCCTCGCAATTATACCCATGACATGCATCAGACTGTGGACGATCGACCTTACGGGGGTGGTGATGGAATGGTTATGATGGCAGAACCATTGCAAAACACACTTCAAGATATAAAAAGTAATGGGGAAATTGGTGAAGTTTATTACTTGAGCCCTAAAGGTGAATTGTGGTCAGAACATCTGGCAAAAAAATGGGCCGATTCACAGCAGCCCAAAACTCTCATTTGTGGCCGTTATGGTGGAATCGATCAAAGGTTTTTAATGAAAAATAATATCAAAGAACTCTCAATTGGAGATTATGTTTTAAGTGGTGGAGAGTTAGCTGCTATGGTAATCATGGACAGTGTAGTAAGAAAGATACCCAATGTTTTAGGTAATGAAGTCTCAGCGAATGAAGATAGTTTTGCAAAAAAAGGTTTGTTAGAGGCCCCGCTCTTTACCCGTCCTAGCGAATGGGAATCAATGACAATTCCTTCTGTTTTACTGTCAGGTAACCACCAAAAAATCAATCGAGCTAGAGAGAAAGTATCACTGTTAATTACTGCATTGAGCCGGCCAGATATTATAATAAAAAATAACTTTCAGTCGGATGTTATGGAAGCTCTTGAAGAAGTCGATCAGTGGACCGATCAGGAGATAATTAGTTGGTCATTAAATAAAGATGAATTGCAAAAATTAAAAGAGATTTATCTTTGACATGAGTTTAAGAGTTATCTAATTAAGTATCATTAATTTTGAGAGTTTTATGAGTTTAGAACCTACGGCCCTCGATATGAGAGGTCACAATTTAAATGTAGCTTTGATACACTGGCCTGTTCTCAATAAAGCTCGCCATGTGGTTGCCACAAATGTTACAAATTTTGATATTCATGATATTGCACGAGCTTCTAAAACATACGGCGTAAAAAAATACTTTATTGTTAATAAAATCGAAGAGCAGTTAATGTTTGTTTCTCGAATGTTAGATCACTGGAATGTTGGTGAGGGTTCCCGTCTCAACCCGATGAGAAAGACGGCTCTTGATATGATTGAGTTATGTCCAACTTTAGAAGACGTATTAAGTGTGCATTTTCCCGACGGTAAACCACAAATTATTGCAACCGCTGCCAGAGATTTTCCCGGAGTGCCACGCTGTAGCTTTAGAGAGCTGCGCCAGGAGATGTTTGAGCTGCCACAAACGCCTAGATTGCTCTTGTTTGGCACAGGATTTGGCTTAGATGAACAAATCCTTAAAAATTGTGACCTTATATTAGAGCCTGTGAAAGGGGCCTCTATTGACGATTATCGCCATTTATCTGTAAGATCTGCGGTGAGTATATGTCTTGACCGACTCTTAGGGTCATGGTAAGTCGTTCTGTCTAGGCTTTTTAGCCCTGAAAACAATAAGTTCTGACGGAAATTTGGTGGAGAAAAAAATGACGGATTTAGTGCGAAAAGTGACATTTCAAAAAATGAGCAGTAAACAGCACCCTGAATTCAAAACAGGTGATACCATTGGTGTTTATGTAAAAGTAAAAGAAGGTGGAAAAGAAAGAGTTCAGCTATTTAAAGGCGTCGTTATTAAAGTTCAGGGCAGTGGTGCTGGTCGAAGTTTTACTGTACGCAAGATAGCTAGTGGTGTGGGTGTAGAAAGAACTTTTCCTTTTTTGAGCCCAGCTATTGATCGTATTGAACTGCATTCTCGCGGTAAAGTCCGTCGTGGCCGCCTATTCTACTTAAGAGAGCTTAAAGGCCGTGCCGCACGTTTAACTTCAGAATTAGTATTTAACACATCGACAAAGACAACTGGTGAAGACACAAAAACAGAAGAATCCAGCGCCGAGTAAAATAAAATTTGCTCCTTTTGCTTGGCAGAATCTTCTGCCAGTTCCTATAATTGGTGTTGATGAAGTGGGTCGTGGCTGTTTAGCTGGACCCGTTTATGCAGCTGCTGTAATTATCAATTCTCACAATGAACATTCTTGTTATTCGGATTCTAAAACTCTTACCGAAAAACGGAGAGAAGTTCTCTCTAAACACATTCAACAGCATCACCTATGGTCTATTGGCTTTGCAACAATAGAAGAAATTAGTCGCCTCAATATTCTTCATGCGGCTTTGCTTGCAATGAAAAGAGCTGTTGAAGGACTGGGTGTTAACAAGGGACATGTTATTGTTGATGGTAATAAAAAAATATCTGATTTACCAGCTACATTTAATCAGACAACTCTTATTAAGGGAGATTTGCGAGCGACTCCTGTGGCAGCAGCATCCATTGTGGCTAAAGTGGCAAGAGATCAGTGGATGGCAGAACAAGCTCAAGAATTTCCTGTTTATCAATTTGAAAAACACAAAGGCTACTCTACAGCTTTACATAAGGAGCTTATTGCCGAACATGGTCCCTGTCGTTTGCATCGGCCCACTTTTCGCGGTGTTAAAGAGTTCCTACCCCAAAGCATTAACTCATCGGAACAAGGGTCGCTATTTTGAAAAAGTGGCAATTAAATACTTTTTAAAAAAGGGATATACACTTAAAGACCCTAATTTATATCATAAACACATACAAATAGACGCCCTTCTCTATAAGAAATCGGAGGGTTGGATTGTTCTGGAGGTGAAGTCTTTGCCGCACACTGAATATGATATAAATTACCGAGTTACTTTGAAGCAAGCCAGGCGTTTAAACCAATTTCTACAATGTCTTTCTCAGCAAGTGGAGGAACCTGTCAGGGCGCATCTTGCTGTTGTGAGTCAAAATTTGGACATCGAGCTGTACGAAGATTTTCTTTGTGATTTAATAGAGATATGAGCTTTGTGACAAAATGGTTTTTAATTTTCTCGCTTTTAATTTTTTCTGCTCAAAGTAGTTGGGCACAAATTGAGGGTGAAAATAATGAAAATAAAATGGCCATGAAAGAATTTGTGCGCAGCTGTACTTATGGGGTTTTAGCCGGCACGTTAGTAGGTGCGGCGACTTTAGCATTCACTGAACAGCCGGGTGAAAATATTAACCGTGTCGCACGTGGCGCTTCCATCGGTCTCTATGCTGGAATTTTACTCGGATTGTATGTGATATATATTGTGCCCAATCAAGGAATGGATGAGTATGAGGGAGATCCTAATTTACTGCCTCCTGGTATCGAAGAAGAAAGTCAAATCAGATGGGACGCCTACCCTGTATACAGTCAGTATAAAAATGATTTAGATGGTATAGGCGTGGGACTGACTTATTCTTTTTAAAAGGCTTCATCAATTTCCAACAGGAAGATACGAGCCACTTATTCATTTTAGAAACTGGCACACATAATTGTGAAAACTGTACCACTTGCGCCTCTATAAAGTCAGTGTTTTTAAGAAGTTAACCGTTCGTTGCCCCCCTCCTGAAAACTTTGTTTTCAGGAGGCCACAACCGAAGCGGTAATTTCTTAGAAATTCTAAGTATATAGAGGGCGTGAGAAGTAATTCGTCTTCACAATTACATGTGCCACTTATTTCATTTTAATTAAAGCTAAAGTCTTGTTTTGCCGAAATAGATAATATGAAGAACGTAGCTCTGTATCTTTTTAGAACATCTATTTATTTTGTTCTATCTACACTAATTATTAGTTGTAAGTTGAATACTAATATAGAGACAACATCAAATGAGCAACCCATACCTGAAGCAGAGAAATCCATTTTGTATTCAATTGAGACAACCGCTGACGGAAGTGGTGAGAAAGTACAGTCACTATCATTAATAACAGGTTCTCCTGACATAAATCTTTACGCTGTATCAAGAGATGAAGATCAATCTTTTCTTGGTGCTATTAAAGTGAAGTGGTCGATGTTAGGTAGCTTCGGACAATTAAATATATTGCAAGGGGGTCAACAAGCTTTATTGACAAATTTAATTGTTGGTTCAGGTTCGATTGTGGTGGAACATGAGAGTAACATAATAATTATTCAAGTGAGTGTACTTCCACCCCCAATTACTCTTGCAGTAGAGGCTTTGTATGATAACGGTCAAGACTGGAATGATTATATTAAAAAAACTAATTCACCAATTGTGGATAATACAAAACCTGCCTGTATAGGGACTGAAAACAATAGTTCAATAGCCTCATGTGTTAACGGCGGAGTTTTTCGAGCGGTAAGAATTCCTTCACGTATAAGTTGTAGTAATTTAACTGGCGAGGACAATGAAGCTTGGTTTGATTGGTATTGTGATGATTCCACAGGTGGAGTTATATTTTATACTCAGTCTTTGCGTTCAAATATTGGACTAAAAGATTTAATTTCAACTTCTGGTTGGAAAACAAATTTCTTTACACTTTATGAATCTTCACAGTTTGTAGCTAAATCTGACGCTGACACTTGGTGGGGGAACTCTGTAAAGTCCTTACCTGACAACTCATCTGGCTCTGCAATTAATTTACCTGCAGGCACGGATGGTAATAATACAGTTTATTTTGCCAACGGTATTATTACCTCTAGTGGTTACAATTTAAATGCTGATAAATTGAGTGTTGTAACTTTAGAGGCAAGTGAACTTAAATATTCAAGTAATTTGAATGACAATTGTCATTCAATAAATGGAGAGCTAGACGGCTCAGAAGATTTAATTTGTTTATTAAGTTCTGGGGGTCAAAAATTCCTTTGGATAGAGGGGAACTTTAAATCCAATGGTTCAGGAAGCAATGCTGATCATGCCATCTTTTTTTATAATGTTAGCCATAGTCATATTTTAAATGTCGTTGTAAGTGGTAGTGTTAATGATGGTATAAGGTTTTTAAATTCCAACAACAATCGATTAAAAAATCTTCAGCTTCATAGTGATCCACTGTTAATAGAAACATCCTACTATAATAAATTGCAGAACATTAAAATTGGACAAGGTAATTTAAACTTAAAATATGCTAAATGGAACTACATTTATGATCTAGTTATTGCCAATTCAACATCAGCAGGCTTGGTTTACTACTTTGATGCTGCAGAAGCAAACACATTAGTGAAGGGGCTCGTTACAAATTCCAACACAAGTGGAAATCACAATCTTGATGGTGTTGAAAATATCACGACTCATTTTACAATTGCTAACTCAGGAGGATATGGCATACAAGAACAAGATTATCATCAGGGGAATCTGTATAATAATTTAATAGTTACTAACAGCGGAAATGAAGGCATATATTTACAAGCGGGAAATAGCACAGTGCTTTCGAATATTGCGACAGTAAATAACAATAGAGCAGATCTTTATAATTATAGCGAGAACTTTACAAAAATTTTAAATACTCTTCTTGTGGGAACAGGTTTAGGGGTCAACTATCGATGCCAAAATAACATTCCCGCCAATCCAGGTTTTGATGATAGTACTTGTACACAGTCGGGGACAGATGGAAGTGTTGATTATTCCTATGCGGGATCAAATGCTTTACTGCGAATAGACAAGTCAGCTTCTAACTCATTTGTTGGTTGGGTTTCAAGTGATAATATCAATTCAACTGCAGGTGTTAATAGCTCAGGAGAAGTTGCATATAATTCTATAACTGATTGGGTGAACTTTGATAATCCATTTAGAACATGGGGTAAAAAGGGTTCAACATTTCCTAGTTCTGATAATAGAGGACGTTGTAGTGCAGGTAATTGTCAAATTTGGGACTGGAGACTAAAGGCAACAGATACGATGTTTTTAAATAAAACATTCGATGGCTCATCTATAAATAGTAATTTCATTGTAGGTGGTAGCTGTCCGAATGCTGTGAATGGTGATCTAACTCAAGTGGGATATAGTCGTGAAATTTTAAATGATGGAGTTGGTGATGATGACAGAAAATGTGAAGCTGGTGAAACCTGTGAAATGGATACATTTTTAGTTAATGCTATTGAGATATTAGATGATTTTAAGGGAGATGAAGATGGACTGTGTGAGTCGAATGAAGCTTGCCTTTACACTCCCAATTATGGAGTCTATCAAGGGCATGGTAGCATGGAAGGTCCTTGTAACTTTACTGATGGCGTGGGCATAAACAAAGTGATTAATGTTGAAATGTTTCAATACAACCAAAATGGAATTTAAATCGTCTTACCGCTAAAATCAAAATGAAAATCAACCCATGTTTCAGTATCGCCAGTCTCCGTACGAAACCTTTGTGAAAACTCTAAGCTCCAGCACTCTCCAGGAGGTTTAATAACCGTTTGGTAGCGCCACCATTGATATTCACCGCTAACCATGTTGTAGAGAGTAGTTCCTTTAAGAAACAAATATTTAAAAATAAAGCCTATACCACCTTCAACCGCTTCCGTTCTTTCAGCAAATACAAAAGTGTTATCTTCTTGAACTTTAAAGTCTTGAGTATAGGCCAACTCAAAAAAACTATTATAATCTGTTACATACTGTAAACGAGTCGTGTTGTCTGTGACCCTTGCATAAGGGTAGTAAGAGGCTTCGGAGTAAATCACAAAATTATCTAAATTGACCCTTAATAAAAGATCTATATTTGACCAGGGTTCAGGTTTATCTCGTTTAAGTTGGTTAAAATCATAAGATTGTGACAGGATAAATTTAAAAATATTTTTATACTCGGGAAAGCCGTCTTTCCACGACTTTCTAATAAAACTATTTTCAATTTTAAAAGTTAATAAATTTTTATTGAACAAACGGTCTTCATAATCAAATTGAACTTTGTTTAAACCATAGAGGTCCGAGTCGCTGCCAATTAGGTCCACATCGCTGACTTTTTCGGTGCTTCGGTAATAGGGTTGAGAGTTAAAGTCGCCGAAAAATACATGGTTGGGTCTTCTCACCCAGGGTCTTTGTGATAATAAAATTTCAGGTTCTATTTGATGCTTATAAGAAGTTTCAAGTGGGTTGCTAACGTCACCAAACAAACGACTAAAACGTGTGCGCATAGATAAATTGGTTTCTAAATATCTACGGGCCGCTGTATCTCTCACATCGGGTGACAAAGAGTTAAAACGATACTGGGTTTCGCGAAATTTTATAGAGGGCAGTAAACTAAGGGTGTTACCAAACAATAAAGGATAGGAGATTTGTGGGGCTACATCTAAACGTTGACCCGTCCGTATTAAATCTACACCTGGGTCAAATTTTCCGTCGCGGACTTCATCAATACGGGTACGGATGGGATCATTATTGGTATTATTGTCATTACAACCGAGGCCAAGGGAGACATCATCTGAACAGATATCGTCATAACTAAAATTATTGCGATTAAAATTAGTGTAACGCAAATCCATACTGAACAGAAAATTTGAACCTGCAATTCTTTGCTCCATTACCGAATAGCGTAAGTCGGGAAGGCGGTGAACGGATTCTTCGTTTCCGGAAAAAGGATCCGCTTTTAATAAATTAGTATAAAAAGAAATTTCACCACTAAAGTTTTGGTCTTCCGTGTTTTTGGTGATTGACATTTTGTTTTCATATGCGCTTTGACCATTGAGTTCCTCTAATTCATCAACGAAGTCACGGATGTACCTGAGGTCACTCAGCCAGAAACCTTTTGTACGATGAATAAAATTATTGGGTAATAAATAATAGTGAGTGTAGCTAACATAACCTCTGTCGACTTTTTGTTCTTCAATATCTCTAGAGGAATAATCTTTAAATTTTGCACACTCAGAAGGTTCTTTTACGCAATCTTTAAATCCCTGATCGTACAAATAGGCTCCCACCAATTCACCGCGACTATTTTTGTCGAGGATATAGCGGTAATGGCCGTGACCTTTCCATCCTCTTTTTTCATATTTAAGGGCTGATAGGGTAAGGTCAGAGCTTCGATCAATGGCCCAAAAATAACTGTTAACGACCGTGAACCCATGGTTTCCACCGAAGCCAAGTGAAGGTGCGAGAAAGCCCGATTGCCTTTCACTCTTAAGGGGAACCAATATTCGCGGCAGGATAAAAATAGGTACATTGGCAACTTTTAATAGAGGTACGCGAATGTCGGCATAACCACCTAATTCGGCATTAATTAAAGAACCACTAAAACTCCAGGCGGGGGGGCAGGTGTTGCAAGCCGTATAAGATGCGTTGGTGGCTTCGTAGTTTTTATCGCCCAATTTTTTAATTACATCGCCTTCAAAAATGACCTTTCCAGATTGAATAAATCCATTATAAAAAGTTCCAGTTTGTGAATCTAAATTAAAATCGGCTTTATCGGCTTCAATGTAGGTATCTATAGTTTGGAGAACCACTCGGCTTTCCGCAATGACCTTTTTAGATTCTCTATAAAGTGTCGCTTTATCACTAGATAAATAATAACCTTTATAAATCAATTGAACATTGCCAATTAAAACAAGGGTGTTATGTTCATTATCAAATTCAGAGCTGTCGGCGGCAATAGATATGCCTGAAACCTGCATCTGTGACCACGCGGCAGTTTTAAAGAAAAAGATAACAAGAACTAATACAAAGATGCGCCATTTCATTTAATCCAGGATTATACTTATAAAGATCTTCAGTGGCACTATTTAGTCTTCATAATGAACACTCCGTCCCAATCTTCAGGAGGAGGGTTATTTAAATAATTTTGACACCTATCAATATAAAGTTTTGAGCACTCATCATCTGGTTGTATATTTAAAGCTTGATTGAATTGCTCCATGGCAGCCTTAAATTCTTTTTGGTGATAGAGCTGATAGCCCTTATTAAAAAATTCCAATTTTTTCATAATTTCCGAAGGGGCGCTTCCTTCTGATACCAATTCAAAAATTCTAACGGGTAGAATTTTTCCTTTCACTCTCACTAGATCCACTTCGCGACATGTAAAGTTTTCTTTAACTAAGGCATGAGTAAACTCACTTATAATAATTCTTGTGCCATATTGTTTATTAATTCCTTCAAGTCGAGAGCCCAAATTGACGGCGTCTCCCATAACCGTGTAGCTGCGCACCGTTTGCGAGCCCATGTTCCCAACACTGCAGTCTCCAGAGTTGAGACCAATGCCGATATCAATTTCTGGCAAACCTTGTTTGCGATATTCTGTTTGCAGATCTTTTAATTTTTCTAACATTTGCAGAGCGCAACGACAGGCATAGTGAGGATGTTCTTTATAATGAATGGGAGCGCCAAAAAAAGCCATGACAGCATCTCCCATGTACTTATCAAGAGTTCCACGATTTTCAAAAACAAGATCTGTCATGGGTGTCAGGTAACTATTCAATAAGTCAGAAAGTGCTCGTGGATCCAACTTTTCAGATATGGTTGTAAAACCTCTGATATCAGAAAAGAGAACGGTGATATGCTCTTTTTTGCCACCTAGCTCAATATTTTTAGGATTCTTAAGAACTTCATCGACGATGGCTGGAGAAACATATTTTTGGAAAGTAGAACGCAATTCTTTTTTATTTCGTTCTTCAGTAAAATATTTGTAAAAAGTGAGTAATACATACAAACTACTGATTAAACCTATGGGCAAGATAACTGAAACTAAAATGCCTTGTTCAAATAAGTAATACTTATCGTAGATAGCCACCCCAGTGAGTGCGGCAATAGTTAATAATAAACCGTAAACAGCTCCCAATTTGGTTAATGAAAGGCTGAGTACGATTCCTAATACAGCTAAAACAATTAACATATTAATTTCTTCATCAGGGTGAGAAGAAAGGAAATCTTGGCGTAGTAAATTGTCTAATACGTTGGCGTGAGTTTCTGCTCCGGGGTAGTTTTCATCGAAAGGGGTGACTCGCAAGTCAAAGATACCAATGGCTGTAGCGCCAAGAACAAAATATTTCCCTTTCATAAACTCTTTTTTGTTCACCGTTTTCTTTTCAGCCACCCATCGGCCGCCCAGCTCCTTCTTTTTAACTTTATGTTCAATTTCCATTTCTGGATCATCAGTCAACATGTCGGCCAGACTGACATAGGGAAACATTTTTTGAGAACCTGCATAGTTAATTTGTAGGAGACCTTCACCATCAACCGGTAAGTTATAATCTTTGACTTCTTCACCGGTGTCATTACTTGTGATAACCACTTTATCAATCTTTTTAGTGCCTTTTACTTTAGCGTCTTCAGAAAATTTTAAGTGGGCATTATAGTTATTGCCAACAAGAAAGGCTTTAAAGGCAATTGATGGCATAAAGTGTTTTCCATTTCTTACAACTATACGACTGCGACGAATGGTGCCATCCATATCTTGTTGAGCATTAAAGTAGCCGGTGTGTTTTACACCGCGTGATATCTGGGGAGTATTCATAACCCAGGCGTCGGGTTGAGGTATCACATTAAATAAACTTTGTCGGTGAATATTATTGATAAACTCTTCAAAGGTGGCGCTTTCAATTTCACCATATTCATCTATTTCTTTTAATTTGGGCCAAGCTAAACTCATTCCTTCGTAAATTTCATCATTTTCTGGGTGTAGCCAACGGTTGCAATAGTAAAACTTGGCTTCATTAATTTTAGAATCCAACTCTGCTTTTTTAGATAAACTCATCACCCCTGAGTGGCTGGCTAAAATTTCGTCTTCAATTTTAGATAGATGACCTTTGTACTGTGTGGCTATAACGTCGGGAATAAACACGTCATTAGGATCTTCGTAGGAAATAATAACTTCTTCATTGTCCCAAATTTTAAAGGCATCAGATTGTTCAAATATCCAATTGTGGCAGAGTTCTTCATGGGGATTTGAAAAGTAAAAATACTCATAAGTATGATCAAAAAAGCTGCCAACGACCAAGCTTTTTGCATATTTATTGAGAACTTGAGCAAGAGTTTCATCGGAATCATACTTCTTTAGCTCTTCTTGAAAGTAATTGTTCATTTCCTGGGTGAGAACACCCTTGCTTTGAAAATCATCATAAATGTTTTGCACAGGGTTGTCGGAGGGTTCTGAAAAAACCATATCAAAAGCAATAACTTTTGCCCCATAATTTATGGCATTTTCAATAGCTTTGGCCGTTGTTTCACGTGGCCAGGGCCAGCGTCCAATTGTGGTGACGGCTTTTTCGTCAACCGTTAAAAGTGCCACATCGGGACTTCCCGCGCGATCACCACGAGACTGAAGACGCATATCAATAGACCATTCATCAAATCTTTTTAAAGCTTTTAATAAAGTGTTGTGATCGGATTCTTTGCCGATGCGATCTTTACTATTGTAATAAGTAAAGCTCACTGCAACAAAGAAGAATGTAATTAGGACACCCAATACAATAGGAGAAAATAGTTTTTTTAAAAATCCAGTGATGTTAGTCATGTTGTCTCTCTATATTATTAGATGCCTTTATAGCTGTAAATCAAACCTGGACTTTATGCTGCATTTTTTGAATATTTATTATACTTCTGACCTTTTGACTTAGGACATTTATGAAGATTGTAGCTCTGGACTCAAATTTGTCAAATTTTCCTCATATACTATATGAACAGATGGAGAGGGAGGGCGTGCAATGCAGGCGAGACTTGAAAAGAAAGAAGATGTAACAATAGTGCACTTATCAGGTCGTATTGATTATGAATCGGCAGATCGTTTTAGAGAAACTTGTTTGAAAATATTAAATAATCAAAAAATTGTTTTCGACCTGGCAAAATTAAGTTTTGTTGGCTCCAGTGGTATTACTCCCTTCTTAGAGACCATGACGGATCTCTCTGTACAAAACAAAGGTCAACTTAAATTTTGTCGAGTGGGCGTGGAGTTCAAAAAAGTCTTTGAGGCCAGTTCATTAAAAAGTTGTGAAATTTATGAGGATGTAAATACAGCCACTATCTCTTTTGCTAAACCAGCGGAAGCTTTTGTTGAAAAAGCTGAAGATGTATTAGCCACGAGCTTTATTCCCAGTGAGTATCAAATTAAAGAATAGAGTGTTTCTTTAAATTATTTACCGAACTTTATTTGATGACTTAGCTTTTTTGTCTTTATTTAATGAATTTTGTGATGCACAGGCTAATTGTTCTAGAGAGGTCATCCTTTTTTCATTTTTTTTGCACATTTTGGCAGCAAATTCAGCTCCTACTTCATGCTGGTTTATCGTCCATTCAAAATCTACATCCCATGTAGCTAATCTCTCTTTGGCTTTTTGGCACTCTCTAGCTGAAAACCCAGAGATACAATTTTCTGTGTGATTCGCTCTTTGTGGCCTCTTCTTTTTCACTAAAGAACTTGGACCAAAGAGTCGGTAGTCTGTGCAAGGTAAGTTTAAGTCAAGTAATTCGCCACCTCCAATGTACCACTTTTGGTACAAGTAAGCCGCATTCATTTTTTCGTAGGACATTGATGTTTTTGTTCGAATGATCTCTTCATTTAAGTCACTGTCGGCTAAGGATACGCCAATAAAATCCCTTAAAAAATTGCATTTATCTCTATAATTTTTGTTCCACAATAACATTTTTCTTTTGTGTTCTTTGTAAGCCTCAGTGCTGATATTGCTATTATAATTTGATTTTTTGATTCTTATAAACTCTGTTTCCTCTGGAGGTTGTGGTGGGATACATTCCCCTGATTTTGCCAGCCTCAAAGCTTCATTAAATATATAGCTTTCAACTCCATAAGGTTTACTTGTTGTAGTTCTCAATCCACGTTTTGTATTTTTCTTTTCAACTACCGGTTTAAAATCTTTTATGTACTTATCATACCATCCGAGAAGTTCATTTCTATCTGTTAAAAGATCCTTGGTAGCCTTGCACATTCTTATCCCTCGGTAGAATCTGGCTGCGTTTTTCTGTAGAATTGTAGCTATTTCCGGAAGCACACCCTCTTGAATCAATTGGCAAGCCATAAAAGCACTACCATAAACATGGTAGTGCTTTGCCGGTAAATAAGCAGCCCCTTTTGTGGGAGCTTGTAAATTAGTGATCTTTGCCTTAAGTTCATCTGGAATATCTACACCTTGTCCCAAACTTTGTGGCAAGTACGTTTTTGAGTCGCCAGATGGACAATACATCTCTTCTTTTATACCATTTTGTTCCTGTATTTTTGCCTTTTGATCTGCAAGAACTGTCAGTTCCTGCATTAAGTATTTTGTTTTTGGATTATTGCTAGGGCTTCCTGAAAGTTGACTTTTAACTGAATCAATATCTTTATTTAAGTATTTTAGTTTAAATTGTACTTCTTCTTTTGCTTTTAGAGAATCATCTAGCCAATAATAAGTTCCTTGAGCTACATCATCGTGTCCACAAACAGCTATCAAGCTCATTGCTAAATTGGGATCATTGTTAGCGTGTTTGAGG
>JAGRAE010000007.1 GCA_020435005.1 Bdellovibrionales bacterium | reverse complement strand
AACGATTCAACGCACTCCGACATCGTCACTCTTACCATGCACGACAACAAATAACTCTCAATGCCACGACGGCATTGAGAAAGACCCTATCAGGATGTAAAGGCTAACATAACTTATCCTATCTGCTGGGAGTAGTAATTTACCTACGAAAATAAGCTTTTAAATGTATAGTTCATCTTATTCGAAGGCCATTCTGCCAAGGCAAATAAATGTACTGTTTAATACACTGTCAAATAACTATACAATTCACTGTCTCATATTTGTACACTTGGAAGTCAGGCGACCTTTTAGGGCACCATTTTGTCAAAGGCTATGACATGAGGTTTTCATTGCATTTCGTAAGTACCAGTAATTACTATTAAATATAGTGCCCATAAGAGTGACCAACTGGCATACAGCTTGAATTACTAAATGATAAGTGTTGATTGCACTCCGTAGCCTTGCCCCCCTCGAGGCACTGGGTGCAAATCAATAGTTTCTATTTAAAAGGAGAGACTCTATGAAGGCTTTAAAGACGATTTTAATTCTAACTGCATTTTTAGTTACTGGTTCAACAATGGCTCAGGCAGAGTGTAGCCATCAGGCAAATGCCGATAAAAATGAAGCTAAATACGTAAAACTATCTCAGCGTTTAGCTGGTACTAAAGAACAGCAAAAAAGAGCGAGAATAAACAGATTAAAAACAAAAGCTCAGAAAGCAATAAAAGGTCATTAATTATAAATCTTCTGTTTTAATAGAGTCGGACTCATCAGTTTGCCATTGATGAGTTCTAATTGACTCGCGGGTAGATTCCATTTTTTCTGTGGCTTTTTCTTTTAATTTTTCAGCCTTATCTCTTAAATAATTTTGACTGCGTTCCAAAACTAAATTTAAATCTCTTTTTCCCGGAGTGTTTTTTTCATTAACTGAGCTAAAAAATTTGCTATTTAAATTACCAAAGACTGTTTGCCAGCCTTCTCTAATAAATTTAACTCCTCCTTGAACTACTTCTTGCAATGGTAAAATAATTGGAGAACTTTCAATCCACATCAGTGTTTTTTCTTCAATTGTTGTTTCTCCCACTTTAACTTGCATAAAAATAACAATCAAAATCGTAAGTACAAATGATTTTACTATAAATAACAATTCACTCATGCTGACTCTCCTAGAATAGAATTATAAATAATTTTTTTAACACTCTGAGCATCAAAAGGTTTTTTTAAGTAATTGCAACAGCCCGCATCTAGTGCTTTGAGCAACATAGACTCATCGTCTAATGTAGAAAATGCAATGACTTTTATTTTTGGATATTTTTCAAGAATGATTTTAGTAGCTTCTATTCCATTTTTTTTGGGCATCACAATATCCATTAAAATCACATCTGGCCGTGTGCAACTTACAACCTCAATCACATCTTCACCATCTTGTGCTTCGCCTACTAAAACTAGACTTTCATCGCCTTTTGCAATTTGACGTATAATCTCCCGAATGAACGGAGCGTCATCTGCAACAACTAGTTTAATTTTATCTGTCTTTTCCATTAGTATCATTATATTTGATGAATACTTATGGAATCTAGCTTTTCCTACAAACTACTAGCCTTTTTGACTTCATTTTCTAGCTGGCAAGCTTATGCGGTCATATTGGGTGTACTTTTTGCCTGTGGTCTAGGCATTCCTATTCCCGAAGACATCACACTCATTGGCGCAGGAATACTTGCTGGAATAGGAACCATTAGCCTCCCCGGAGCCATTATCGCTGGAATGATTGGGGTTATGGTTGGCGATACCTTTATGTTTTTCATGGGAAAAAAATATGGCCACAAGGTAATACGATTGCCTTTGTTCAGAAAGATCTTTACTCAAGAAAGAATTCGCATGGCAGAGGAAAAGATAATTAATAATTCTAAATTTATTTGTTTTATTGCACGATTTTTACCCGGCTTACGCTCTCCCGTTTTTTTAAGTGCCGGTATGATGGGCGTTAAGTTCTGGGTGTTTTTCTTATTGGATGGTATTGCAGCACTAATAAGCGTTCCTTTTTGGGTCATATTGGCTTATTACTTAAGTAAAAATATGGAACAGGCTTTAACTGTAGCTAAAGAGTTTCAAGTCTATATCTTAATTGGTGTAGTTGTTCTAATTACTGGATACGTGCTTTTTAAGAAAAAAAAGTCTAGTCGATCGACCTCTGCTCAAATAAATAATTAGTATGTTTTTTCTTAAAATTGTCTCATTATGATACGATTTATAAAGTTGTAAACAACCTATTTAAATTATTCAATTTTTTGCTTAGATCCTCCACATTTGTCTATTGCTCCTCGCTCTCCTAAAAATTAGAAGTTGTTGAGTTGGTTTTATATTTGCAATAAGAAAATTGTGGAGGGACAATGAAATTAACTCAACTAATTGGTTTTATATTTATTATCATTTTTGTGTTTGTTGGATGCAATAATTCATCAAATAAAACTAGCTCAACAAATAATAACAGTACCCGTGATATTTTAAATGACAATGACCATTCTATTTCTATTGTAGCATTAGACCAATTTTGCCCTGAGACCTTAGAAAACTGGCTTTGTAATGAGATTTTAATCCATAACTCTTTAAATCAAATCGACTATAAAGTTCGTTATAGTTGGAACTTAGTAGATGATAATAATATTAATTCTACAACTATTTGGCTGGCTGGTTCCGACGGACAGTGGTCATCAGAAATAAGTCGACAATTGTCTCCTACTCTAAATAAATTAACGGATCATAAAATAAGATCTGTTATAATTAATTTTTCAGATGAAAATTTATCGGGAAGGCTTGGAACAGGTGGATACTTTAAGGCACTAGATGGTTATGTTAATGCAGCGAAAGCCTATGACCTTGTTGTTCGTCACATGATTAAAGAAGGCATAATAAATGGCACACATTTAACTCATGTCGGTGGTAGTAATGGTAGCACAATTGCTATGTTTGCCCTAGCTTATCACAAAGCGGATGAGTATTTAGACCAAGTTATTTTTAACGCTGGTCCTCAACCATTACTTATAGAAGAATCATGTTTTAACGAGGATTCATCATACAGCTTTGACTCAGGTGGCTTGCAAATAGGTCTCAGCTTAAGAAGGCTAATTGATTTATGGAATGGTTGGTCTAGTCAAAGATATTGTGAAAAAAATATTTTACCTCCACAACATTTATTAGATAAAACCTCTCTTTTTAGTGCCGGGGCGCAAAGAAGATTTCCGAAACTAACAATTAACACAATTATTGGACTTAATGATGTTTATGGTACTTCTTATTTAAGAAATAATATTTTTTGGTTCAGAAATACTTGGGCAAAACACATGACTCTATCTTGTGTTCCAGGTTTAGGCCATGAAGTAGATTTAACAAAAACCTACGATTATATTTTAGCAGGACCACAAACAAACCCTCTAAAGAAAAAAGATGAGGCCTGCCTCGACTCACCTGTACCTAATTCGATTGATATTTTGGGTATGGTCGCAGGACTACAGAAAATTGATAATCAAGTGTATTTATTGGGTTGGTCTTGTTTAAAAAATTATTACGAATCAATAACCGTCAAAGTATTTGTGAATGATGATAAAGGGAATAAGGTCTTATTAAGAACTCATCCCGCACTCCAGCCTTCAGAGGTTGCAATTAACCATGTCTGCTCTACAAACAGCACTTGGCATAGATTTAAAGTACCAATAATGATGAGCGAGCTTGAAGCACACAAAGGGAAAAAACTGTTTGTGTATGGCATTGCACCTAATGACTTAGGCATGAAAGAGCTCGGTAGATCTGGAGAATTTAATTTACCGACTACAAATTAATTATCGCCCAAAAGTAAAACCTAACTTCAAGAAGGTTGTACTATTTGTAACTGCATTTCCTGTAATATTATTTTTCAACAATGGATCGGCAACACTTGTATCACCAGTAAAATTACTTTTTTCTATTCTGTGATGGAGCTTCCAGTAAATTTGATTTTTTCTGTCAAAATAGATTTTTTGCCCGAACCACAAACCCACGGCACTAGATGTGTTATCATCACCTGACTCAATATTTGAAGTTTTAGTGTTTTCTTTATGACTCAATGAAGGCATAAGTTCTAAACCTATAATCCAACTTTCCGTATTTGCACTTGGCAACTCTGTTTCAAGCGAAAGCTGTAAACCTCTTGATTGCAATGCCATTCGTTGTACGGAGTCGGATGGAACTTCAAATTGATATTCATAAAACCCTAAACCAAAGTCTAAGGATTTAGCTTTTTTATTAATGCCAAAATATTTTCTGAAGTGAAGTCCTGCTTGAAACCAACTATGGTCAACTTCAATTTGCTCTAATCCCGTGGGAGAAGAAATTATTTGAGCATTTAAACTGGTTAAATAAGATGCTCTAATACCTAAAAATGGGCTTAACCACATAGCTAATGACGCATCCATGGCAGGGCTTGAACTAAAATAGTTTCGCGACCAATAACGGCTACTAGAATTTTGATAGATATAACCTGGTCCTAGAGAAAACTCTAAAATATTTTTTCGTTTATCGTTCGTGCTCAAAATACTTTTATATTGTTGCAAATTTTTTAAGTCTATTTTTTGAGAATGAGACTTTTCTGACTCTTGGATCTGTTCGGAGTTGTTTTCTTCTGACTTTTGAATTTTAGTTGTTTCGTTGGTGCTTGCATCTGGACTTATGTCTGTAGATTCAATAAATTTTTGAGGTTTTCTTTGGTTTTCAATTGGGTTTTCTTTTTTAGTTACTTGATTTTCTTTAGGCCTCACTTTATATCGATCTAAATCTAAATCATTGCCACCACCAGATGACCTTCTTAACAATAAAATATCAGAGGGATTGACCTGGGCAAAGGCCTCTATTGTGGAAAGCAATACAATTAAAATTAAAGAATAAAGCAGACCTTTCATGACAGCTAATTCATCGGAAAAAAGACCTATCTTCTTTATGAAATTTGACCTCTTTTGTGAATAATAGGACACTATTAACATGAGGCTCTTTTTAGCTAAGACTATAGTCATACTTTGTACTTTTGTTAATTACGCATTTGCTCAACAAAATCTTGTTAGTGGCGAGACTCTTTATCACAGTCCAGAAGATGAACTTATTACTATTCAAAAAATATCTGTATTGCCCATGCTCGATAATGTCGGGGGAATTTATTCACGTCCTTTAGAGAAGCATTTAATTGAAATTATTGAAAAAGATCATCATTGGGATTATTCAGAAATAAACCTTGTTGGACCTTTGATTTCACCAGAAGAATTAGAAGCAGATCCACAAAAAGTATCACAATTAAGCACAGGGACTCAGTCAGATGGGTTAATAGCTGCTCGATTAATAAAAGGACCGAGTGGAATTTCTATAAAACTAAATTTATTTTCAACAAAAGATTTTAAGCTTATTGCTTTTGCCGAAGCTAAAAATCTTACGCGCTTTGAAGTCCAAGAACTCAAAGCAAATATTAAAGATCTATTTTCACAGGTAGTTAAAAAAATACCTTACGATGGGATTATTTTAAGTCGTCAAGGACAAAGAGTTACAATTAATCTAGGCAAAAATGATGGCATCGAAGAAGGGCGAGTTCTTTCTGTTGTCCAAATTGTAAAACTAAATAGACATCCCAAATTTAATTTTCTAATTAATGCTGAAAAAGAAGTCTTGGGCAAAGTAAAGCTGATAAAAGTTGATGAAACACTCGCTTTTGGAAAAGTGATTCTTGAGAAGGAAAAAGGTGTAATACAAAAAGGCTCTAAAATTGCTGGTATTGATTTTATTAAATACAATGTCACCGAAACATTAAATGACAACACCTCCACACAAGACAAATTACTTAATAGACCAGATGGTTTAGTAACTTTTGGAAAAGGAGCCACCGCTTGGTTGCCTAAGCGTCCACCTACTTTTGGTATGGTCTATGCGGGGCTGGGTAACAGTTTGTACTCTTATACAGTACAACAAACACAAGGTCATACCGCTGATAGTTTTTTTAATCCCTTTATTAATATAGGTGGAGAATTGTGGCTCTCACCAACATGGACTATACACGCGGCTATTCGCCAAGGAATTATTTCGATTGAAAATCCTGTCTCAGGGTCTACGCCCGATGATCTTTCAGCCTCAATGAGTACTTATGAGTTCATGATTGGTTATAAGTTTAGGTTAGCCCCCACGGTGTGGGGACCACAAGTAGAGTTACTTGGAGGTATGTCTAATTATGATTTGAAAGTAGATGATACTTCACCAAGATCCTTAACTTCTACAAAATATTCTGGATTGAGACTTGGTTTGCGCGGCTCTTTTCCATTAGACAAGAAACAGGATTGGAGTTTAGGTGCTGATTTATCATTTATATTTAACCCGTCAATTGATGAAGCCCCAGCAGCATCTGGGACTTCGCCAGATAGTTCAATTAATGAATTTGGAATATTTGTTTTTAGAAAAATTGACCTAAACATTCGCATGCAAGCTGGATTAGATTTTGAGTTATTTAAAACTAATTTTAGTAGTGGCAGTACAACCACAAGCTCCAGTCAAAAGTATACATCACTTAACTTTGGTTTAGCCTACATGTTTTAAGTTGTTTTACTATTCTAAATTCGCAAAGTACCAGGTGTAGGGGTCATCTATATGAAAGCGAATAGAGACAAATTTATCAAAGAGTGCTTTTAATTTTGGATCTTTTAGGTGTTTGTAAGGTGTTTCATAGAATTCTTTGATGTGATTACCCAAGCCGTTGCGTTCATAAACTGATGCACCAATAGCGGCATCGATCTTGTCTAATTGTTTAACCAAACGTGCCTCTTTAGATCTTTGGAATTCGTAATCTTCCCAAGCTTCTTTCACCCTTTCGGCAAGTTCAGGATCTTCGACACGAATATTAAAATAAATAGTATTCATGTGCTCTAATTCTTCAGCTTGTTTTTCTGCTTTGGGTTTGTTGTCAGCCGGAATGTAATCAATGCCTATAGACTCGGCAATATCGTGAACAAGAGCAATAAAAATCATTTTATTGACATCTAAACCTCGTCTTCGTCCGAGTATTCGCGCCGCTTTTTTAAGTTTATCAATATGCTCCCAAATGGTTTCGGCCTTTTCAACGGGTACACCTCTATAGGTTAGTCCGCGGCGTACTTTCCATTTTAATAAACTTAAATAGCTTTCAAAAATTGATCGTTTTGACAGTGTTATTTCACAATAATTTAAATCTAATTTAATGGGTTCATGAAAAAGAGCCGGGTTTTCATAAAAAAAGCGTGCATGGGCTAGAGTGTGACTAGCAAGTACTATCAGCACAAGTAATAAAGACCGCAACCTAAACATTAAAAGGTCTTCTAACTAAATTTACATAAATATTCAAATTGTTATGTTTTTTTAACGAAATTTAGAAAAAAAATTCATACTTTAATAAAAAAAGGCCACACTTCGTGGCCTTTTTAAATTAAATAATAATTCTAAGTGCTTAATATCTAAGCATTCAGATTACATCATGGGCATGCCACCGCCCATGCCGCCCATGCCACCAGCGCCCATTCCGGCACCTGCACCAGCGTCATCGCTCTTAGGAGCTTCAGCAATCATAGTTTCAGTAGTAAGCATCAATGAAGATACACTCGCTGCATTTTCCAAAGCACAACGAACTACTTTAACTGGATCAATAACACCTTCTTTTAAAAGATCAGTATATTCTTCAGTTAATGCGTTGAAACCAAAAGATGATGATTTGTTGTTCAAAACACGATCAACAACAATCGCACCATCTAAGCCAGCGTTACTAGCAATTTGTCTCAAAGGCTCTTCACAAGCTCTCTTAACAATGGTGGCTCCAAACTTCTGACCTTCAGAAAGATCTTTAGGATCAATCTTAGAAGATGCACGTAACAGAGCAGTTCCTCCACCTGTAACGATTCCTTCTTCTACTGCTGCGCGAGTGGCATTTAATGCATCCTCAACACGAGCTTTCTTTTCTTTCATTTCAATTTCAGAAGGGGCACCCACATGGATTACAGCCACTCCTCCAGCAAGTTTTGCTAGTCTTTCTTTTAGTTTTTCTTTGTCATAATCAGAAGTTGACTCATTAATTTGTGCTTTGATTTGAGCAGTACGCGCTTGAATATCAGCTTTTTTGCCTTGGCCATCAACAACAGTTGTGTTGTCTTTATCAATAACAATACGCTTAGCTTGGCCAAGAGTTGCTAAAGTGGCTTGTTCCAACTTTTCACCTTTCTCTTCACTAATGACTTGGCCACCAGTTAATACCGCAATGTCTTCAAGCATCGCTTTACGACGATCACCAAAACCAGGAGCTTTAACAGCCGCTACATTGAGTGTTCCTCTTAGTTTATTAACTACAAGGGTAGCTAGTGCTTCGCCTTCAACGTCTTCAGCAATAATTAAAAGTGGGCGTCCTTGTTTAGCAACACCTTCAAGAACTCCTAAAAGATCTTTCATGTTACTGATTTTTTTGTCGTAGATTAAGATGTAAGCATCTTCTAAGACAGCTTCCATACGCTCAGCATTGGTAATGAAATATGGAGATAAATAACCGCGGTCAAATTGCATACCTTCAACAACTTCAAGATCTGTATCAGCAGTTTTACTTTCTTCAATAGTAATAACACCTTCTTTTCCGACTTTATCCATAGCTTTAGAAATCATTTGACCAATTTCTTTGTCATTGTTTGCCGAAATAGTTCCAACCTGTGCTACTTCTTCAGAAGTCTTTACCGGCTTAGACATTTTTTTCAGATGCTCACGAACTTGCCCGACAGCAAGATCAATACCCTTTTTAACTTCCATAGGATTGTGTCCAGCAGAAACTATTTTAGCACCTTCACGAAAAATAGCTTGAGCTAAAACTGTCGCAGTAGTTGTTCCATCACCAGCGTCATCATTAGACTTGCTAGCAACCTCTTTCACCATTTGTGCGCCCATATTTTCAAATTTATTTTCTAGTTCGATTTCCTTTGCTACAGTAACGCCATCTTTAGTAATTAACGGTGCACCAAAAGTTTTTTCGATAACAACGTTACGACCTTTGGGGCCCAAAGTTACTTTCACAGCGTCAGCTAAAGTGTTTACACCCTTTAATATAGATTTTCTTGCATCTTCGCTAAAACGTAATTCTTTACTCATGTTTTCCCTCTTCTTTAGTTAATGACGCCCAATACGTCTTCTTCTCTCATCATTAGGTACTCATTACCTTCTAATTTCAATTCGGTTCCGGCATACTTAGAAAAAAGAATTTTATCACCTTTTTTCACTTCCAATGGAAGAGTTTTGCCATCTTCAAGAACGCGACCATTCCCCGTCGCTACAATTTCACCTTGTTGCGGTTTTTCTTTAGCCGAATCTGGAATAATGATCCCACCAGCAGTTTTCTCATCTTCAGTCATTCTTTTTACAAGAATGCGATCGTGTAGAGGACGAACATTGAGTCCCATTTAAATACCTCCTTAAAGTACTAAAAGTCTTCAAATTGATGAAAACATAAAATTAAGAAACGTCACCAATATGTATTTTGGATAAATTTCGTCAAGCTAAAGACTCTCTTTTTTTAAATTTTAATAAAATATTATGTGAAATTAAGAATTTATAATTTTGAAGGACTTCTTTTTAGTACTTCACTTTCAGACTTTGACGTCGTTGAAACCACATCTACTGACTGGTTCTCCAGCTTTATATCACTAGCATTGAGGTTTATTAGAGTTGTGAGTAACTCTACGACCTCGGCTTTTTCTATTTCTATTGCGAAGTTTTCAAGAGCTTGATTGTCATTCTTAAACTTGCGTAAATACACGGAAAAATAGTCTTTTAGTGTAAGCTCTTTAACAAATTCTAAGCTGGCAACGGCCGCGTTTAACTGGACTTCAGTTTGGTTTATAAGCTCAATTTGTTGCGACTCTGGAATAGATAATTCTTGTTTGTTTTCTATGGCGACCTGCGGCAATGTGTTTTCAGGTGTATATTTTTCTGATTTTAACAATAACAACAAATTGGAAAGTCTTACGACTTTATTTTGTGCTTCTATAACTTGCATGTTTTTCCATTTATTAAAGGACAAGGCCTTGCTGACCGTTACTTCCGCATCTGTGCCTTTTGACAAGTCTTCTGCTAGACTAAAAGAAATAAAACTTAAAAAAACAAAACAACTAACTACCATTTTCATCGTTACCGCCTAAAAAAATATCTTCAAAGCCCATGCCAAGCCAGAGCTGTAACCCATTGATTTTCATTTGTTTTTTGTAATTATTACACGCCAATTGCGGGCTGTGACGTGACTTAATTTGTCACTTTTAACTTTTATCTTTCCAACTTTTTCTCTATTCTCTGGTGTCTGTTAAGGTCTATTGTGTAGAACAACTCTTCCATGGAGAGGTTATGGAGTTCATTATTATCTCAATTCTTTTTTGCATTTCTCTGGGTTATTCCCTAATTGCACATCATAATTATAAAAAGAAAAAAACAGAAATGGAGTCACAACTTAAGGTTCTCGAAATTGAAAAAGTAAGGTTAGAGTCACAACTACAGAATGCCGAAGAACGAGTAACTCGCGATAGAGAGTTATTTAAAGCTATGCAAACTGATATGGAGGGGCATTTTCGTGGCTTAGCAGCTCAAGCCTTAGAGGGTAATAACAAACAGTTCATCGATTTGGCTCATTCCATTTTCCAAAAACATAGCCAGCAGTCAGAAAACTTATTAACACAAAAAGAAAGTAACATTGAAAATTTAGTGAAACCTATCAACGAAGCACTCACTGAATTAAATAAAAAAACCCATGCCATGGAAAAAGAACGCGCTTCTATTTTTGCCTCTCTCGAAGGAGAAATCAAAAGAGTTGTAGAAACCAACTCTCAGCTAGCACAAGAGACTATGGCTTTGAAAGACGCTCTAAAAAAGCCCCATGTCCGCGGTCGCTGGGGAGAGGTTCAACTTAAAAATTGTATCGAGCTCGCAGGTATGTCTGAATATTGTGATGTGAGCTTTCAAAATTCAGTGACAGATGAAGACAATAATCGATTAATACCTGATATGACGGTTCGCATGCCCGGAGGCAGAATCGTCGTAGTTGATGCAAAAACTCCCCTCGACGCATTTATCAGCGCACTCGAAGCAAAAGATGATTCTGAGAGAATTACAGAAATTGCAAGACATGGCCGACACGTAAAAGATCACGTTAAAAAATTGTCAGCGAAAGAGTATACACAAGCGGTTGTAGGGTCTGCTGATTTTACGGTAATGTTCCTTCCCAATGAGTCCTTTTTGTATTCGGCATTAGAAGCACAACCAGATCTTATGGAGTATGCCTTGGAGAAAAAAGTTCTCATTGCTACACCCCCCACGCTCATTGGCTTGTTGAAAGTCATCAGTTATGGTTGGAATGAACAAAAATTAGCCGAAAACGCCGCTAAAATATCCGAAGCAGGAATTGAGCTCCACAAAAGACTTTGCGACTTTGTCGGAGCTTATGAAAATGTTGGTAAACATCTCAGTAAAGCTCAAGAAGAGTATCAAACAGGATGGTCGCGATTGAATAGCCGTGTAATTGTTCAAGCAAAACGTTTAGAAAAACTTGGGGCAAAAAGTAACAAAGCGCTGCCAGCAAGTGAAGTAAGTGAAACAGAAGTTATAACCGGAATCTAATTTGAGTTTCATAAAATATTTTTGTATAATTATATCATGAGCGTAAAAGTAAAAGACATTGATAGTTTTGCGATAATATTATTTATTTTTTTAATGGCCATATACACCATTAACTGAAACCACATATTGAACTATCACAATGTGTCGATAGACACATATTCCCTTATAATTTCTAGATTTTTCTCAATTAATATCTATAATTAATTTATGAGATCACTATTAGCATTTTTAGTTTTTGCAGCTTTTGTTTTAATAACTTCTCAAGGTTTTGCAGAGCCGTGGATGGCTACTAGGTTTGCACAAAACTGTGCCGGCTGCCACGCCCCTTCAAGATATAACGTCCCTCCCAAAGACCGTCGCTGTACTCTTTCTTGTCAAGGTTGTCATGTTAACCCTAATGGCGGCGGCTTAAGAAGCTTTTATGGAAAATGGAACTCAGATAGATGGATGAGGTCTTTTGCCTGGAAAATAAAGGGCAAAGATACTGAAAAACCTTTGCCCTGGTTTGCTCAAGATTATATTCAAGACAAGCAGGCTCAAGAAGCCCTTGCCACATTAATGGCCGTAGATGGAGAGACTCACAAAGTCAGCAAAAAGCCTATCAGTCCAAAAGATTACCACCCCAAAGTAATCCCTAGTGCAAGAAATCAAAGACGTGCACTTATTAAAGCTATCAATGCCACAAAAAAGTATAGGGATAAAAAGTCAGGACGACACGCTTTCACCAATACAGAAAGTGACTTTCCTGAGGCAGATTTTTCTGAGTTTTATAATGAGAGGTCCAATGGCGACAACAATTGGAATGAAATGGCAAACTCTTGGAAAATGTTTGGTACAACTGTGCCTTATGATGATCCATATCGATTAAAAAAACGAGAAGCTATTCTCGCTGGCTTAGATTTTCGTTATATGGGTCGCCAACCCATAGATTCAGATAACAAGAGTACATTTTGGCCCATGGCTTTAGATATAGGTTTGCAGATGAAACCTTTCGTCAGAAAGGTTGATAATTTCAGCATTGTTGTAGAGTCTCGCTACTTTAATACCCCGACAAATACTGACCTAGACTATACAACTTCTAGCAATGTTATAAATCGATCTGCTTATGTTATGGTCGACGATATGTTTTACAATAGCTTTATGATGTATGGCATGTACAAACCCATGTTTGAACATTTTACTCCAGATCATACAACCCTTGCTCAATCAATTCTTTATAATAACAAAGCCTATAGTGTGCAAAACAAAGCTTTTTCTTTTGGTCTTGCACCTAATGTTCCTTTTGCCAATATACATTTTATTCAACCCATGACAAACACGAGTCTAAATCAAGAAGAAGGTTACATTGTTAATCTTGGTGCGCGATGGGTGACACTTGGTGCTTCTCTTGTTTATTCTTATAGAGATGTCACCGATAATAATGCAAAAGATGCAAATAACAATGCATTAAAACGTACAGCTCATTCTGTTTCGGCGGGAATGATGTATAAAAATTTTGTTTTAAATGCAGAAGCCTTAAATATAGCAAAAGAATATACAAAAGGTCTTGAAAATGCCGGTACTATTACAACTTTTGAAGTGAGATATAAACTGTGGCGAGAATTCTATCTTGAAAGTGTTTTTGAATTTTCAAATATTGCCGCTGGTTTTGGTCCGGGTGTTCAACAAATGGGCAAAGGTGACGCGACTCAAACCACTATCGGCTTTCGTTTTTTCCCGGTAGCTGGAGTTGATTTATCTATGCATTATAGGCAAACCACAGACACACCTAAAGATAAAACAGCTGAGAAATTTGATGAAACTGAGGGACTTATTCAAGCACACCTCTATTTTTAAGGAGACAGGGATTGTCACTAGAGAAACTAGCATTATTACTTGAATGTCCACGAACTAAATCGACAATTGAAATCAAAGATGGTTTACTCCACTCAACCAAAGAGAACTTTAGTTTTGAATCCTACATGGGCATACCTTGGCTTTTTCGAGAACCTGACATTCAGCTTTACCAATGGCAAAATAGCTTAAAAAGTTTAGTAATGTTTTTACAAGGTCAAATGTCGATGATTGAGCATCAGTTGTCTAAACCCGATCTAATGGAAAAAACTAAACAAAGGTTGAACCAATTGGCAGAAGCCGTTCATCATAATGCTGAAAAAATTTTTGAAGTTCTTGAGCCACTTATTGGGACAGGTGAAGTTAGCAAACCAAAAAGTCAAAAGTTGGTACTTGAAAAGCTCCCTCATACTCAGCATCTTAATAGTTATTTTCATACATTGTTTAGAGATTGGGCGTGGAACACAAATGAAAAAAAACAGTTTTCACAAAAAGTTATAGACCTATTTCCTAAGACTAAATTGAATAACATTGCATTTTTAGGAGCTGGTGCTTCGCGAATGTGTGTTGATGTTCATCTGGCCATTGCACCCGAGTTATCAGTGGCTATTGATATAAATCCCCTTCTTTTCTTCAGTGCTAAGAAAGTTCTCAATAAAGAGCCCTTAGAGTTTTATGAAGTCCCCATCGCTCCTATAGAATTAAAAGATTGCGCAGTAAAACAAAAACTAAGTTATGATAAAACGATACCAGATAATTTCATGTTTTTATTTGCCGACGCCGTAAATTTACCATTCAAACCTAAAAGTTTATCTGCAATTGTCACACCGTGGTTTATAGATATTGTTGCTCAGGATTTTTCTCTTCTCGCGAAAAAAATTAATCATTGTTTAGATAAAGAAGGATGTTGGATAAATTTAGGTCCTTTGGGATATGATAATTTCAAATCTAGAAGTTATTCTAAACAAGAACTAGAAGAATTACTTGTTGAATCAGGTTTCGATATAGAAACTATTGAATTGTTTGAAATGGAATATTTAGTCTCTCCTCACAGTTCACAGTCGCGAAAAGAAAAGGTCTTAGGCTTTCGCGCAAAAAAGGTAAAAGACGCAAAAGAGCCACCTTACTATCATTACCTACCCAAGTGGATTACGGATCCACAGGAACCCATCCCACGCAATGAAATGATGGATCAAGCACAAATTAGAAGCCAGGTAGCTTATGAGTTACTTAATACAATGGATGGTAAACGCTGTAGAAATGATATTATTCCTTTGATGGTGAATCACTATAAAATGTCAGAAGAGCTGGCAGAAGAGACCCTGATTACTTTTCTGATCAACTACTATGAACGCAGGGTCTGATTCTATTTACTTAGGCTGATACATCATAAAGAACGCCAGAGATCTTCTTTGTTCAGCTGTCAGTGTTGAATAGGCGGCCATTCCTGGCTCGTTGGTAATTGCATTATTCAATCTAGTTAATAGGTCGTTGGGACTAACTACAGTGATGTTACTTACGTTTGCATGACATTGTGTACAGTTTTGATTTACCCATTCAGCACGACTATCTACAATTTTAAAACCAAAACGACCGCCATCTAGTAAGGACATATCATCTCTTCTATCAATTATATATTTATCTGTATCAGCTAAAGCGGTATTAGTAATACAGTCGTAGGATTGATCCGTTTTTAAATTAAATGGAGCCGTTTTACAGGGAATACCATCCGTAGCACCACCGGGTCTGTGTTCTTCATCATCTTTGTTCACAATGCGAATGGGCTGCCCTAGGTAAACTACAGCATTTCTATTGGTTCCTGAACCTGTAACTATGTTCACTTGATTGTGATCGGCTGGAGGGTTTTCAATTAACCAATCTTCAGCATTACCTGCTGCGCGAATAGTTACCGTTATTGGTGTGATGTTAGAGCCACCGCCTCCGCTGGCCGTATCAAATACAAATCCTCTAATCTCGCCATACTTTTCACTGCCATTAGGATAAAGTGCCGTAACAGAAACGCCAATTTCACCGTTAGAAAAACATTCCATTTCAGCTGATTCTTTGTCTGCAAAAACTTTTAAGTCACAAGATGCACCCAAGAATAAAAGATCCCAGGAGATTAATGCACCTTCTAATTTTTCTAAATTAATCCTAAAGTTATACTTTTCGCCTACATTAAAGGTTGGAGTAGTCTCCGCAATTTCTTCGAAGGCAGAATTAAATACGACATAATCAAATTCACTATTGCGCGCAGTCGTTGAACTAAAGGATCCGTTCGTACCAGAAGATTTAAGGCGACCACAGTTTTGGTATAAAGGTACAATCAAAGATACCAAAAGTACGGCTTTTAAAAGTGAAGTGTTTATTTTCATATTACGTCCCCTATTCTTCCTCGGTTTCTGGTGCACCGATTTGTAAAACTTCAAAACCAATAATTAATGTATCTGAAGAATCTACCACAGCAGGAATTGTTGAACCTTGTTCGGTTAATATACCGGTTAATGTGTTCTCGCTCGTACCAGGAGGTATTAATTTATCTATATCATTAAATAATGTGACCGTATCTTTAACTTCTCCATTAATAATGATTTCCATTCCTTTAACATAAATTTCTTGTGTCACAGTGCGAATTCTAGGACGACTGATGTAATAATAATTAGCTGTAACAGCTTGCACATCAACAAACAGTACGGCACCGCCAGTATCACCAATTTCTGGTGATAACTCTGAGCTCAGTATCCAAGATAAAGTAGTAGTACCCCCAACTTCGAGGCCTATTTCTTTTAAACTTGTTTGCACAGAAATACCTGGAAGTCCGCCACCTGCATTTTGTAAACAAGCAGTTTCCGCATCTTTAAGAGCTTGTTTGATATTAGCTGCCGGACCTTCAAGTTGTGGTCCTGTAACACCTGGAGCGTGTGAAGTGCTTATTGAATTGTTATAGAATTTTGTTTGTACATCACTAATTACACTAAAAGCACCCCACGCGGCCGCTTGATCATTGGTAGCAAACTTTCCTTTGCCCTGACCATTAGGCACATGGCAGGTTGAACAGTAAGTCACTGCATAACCATATATGTGTGTGTCGAATACAGATTTCATATAGGGCTCGCAACTTGCAGAGCCTAAACCTTCCCCTCCCAAACCATCATGTTTGGCGCAGTTCTGGAATAGGCTTAATAGAATTAAGCCAGAAATAGCAGTTAAAGAAACTACTTTGAAATTAAATTTTTTAGCGTTGTTACTACGTACCCTATCCGCTGACATACAACTAACTCCCTAAAAATTATTAATTAGAAGTTTGGACGATTAAATTATCCTCCAAACTTTGCAATGTATTGCAATTCCTCATTAGTAAATGCAGACCTATCATCAATAGCCTGCGTAATTGTTTTCCAATCATTAAACTCAGAAAAAGCTAAATAACGATGAATCACGGCGATGGTAGCTCTTTCTGGGTTACCAACTAATGTATTGTCATCTGCCGATTGACCATCAGTATAGTGACCTAATTGTGTATCTATATTTGCTAAATAACCTTCTTTAGACTGACCTGCGGCGTTTCGTGGGTCGTACATAAATGATAATATACAACCACCATTACCGCGGTCACTGGCCCAGTTGGCAAATCGGTTAGCAGAACTCGCTGCACCCGTAGCACCATCTGATGTTACAACTATAAAAAGAGGTTTTTGCAGAATCTCTGCTGTTCTAAGTGCTCCAGCCAGGATATAACCTGCATCACCATCTCGTGGATCAGTGTTATTTCTATTGTTGCCATGATAGTCGTAACCACCAAGGTCAATACCGACAGTTCCGGCCCATCCGTTTACCGCCGCAAAAACAAGTGAAGCAATACCTTTTACTCTTTCAGCATCATTACTTAATGCGCTAAAATTTCCTTGAATTTGAGTTTGCCATAAACTAGCTATATCTGTGTTAGCATAGGGATCTACAGAATCTTGAGGAACAATTAATTGACAATAACTTTTTCCAGAAGCTTCTTGATAAAGCTTTACAAAATTTTCTCTAGTTGCTGACCCAACACTGGCCACTTTTCTCGCTTGAGAGCCTGATAAGTTATTTATAACTTCAAGCATTCTTTTCTTTTCTGCATCTGTTAATACCACATTTGAGCCGGCTTCTGTTTCAGAGGTTGGAGCTTGGCCAATAACTCTAAGAATGTCATTGAGTTGATTGGCGACTATGGGAGCATAGGGGCGGTTTCTTCCTGCTACGTCTTGGTCAACTCCAGTTAAGGCTGTACCACTGCGATTGGATAAGTTTTGAGCGATTCTAAATTTAACTTCTTTTGCTTTTTGTACTGCATGAATTAAACCTTGTGGTCCCAGTTTATTATTTGAAGATGTATCATCTTGACTGGCCACACATACGCCAGTCGCCGAAGTGTTTGCACAAGCTGTTCCGGCTACTTCAAGCATGCGGCGAAACATTTGCGCACCAACATCTCCGTCATTATTAACAACTTCAAAGGGGTTGGCAAATTGTGATTTGTTAACAGTGAATGCGGCTGAGTTTTCACCTAAACCAAGAGCCCTATAGCGGTTAATATAAATTAAGTTGTCTTCATTGTTTCGCGTGGCTAATGGTCGATTGGGATCAGCTAATTTTCTTACTGCCCATTGTCCTGTTATTCCAGCTCCACCACCTAAATTTAGGTGCAAAAACCCTGGCATTGTTCGAGCTGGTGTAAGTAAGGTCGTACACTCTTCAACAGATTGTGCATGGGCTTGTGTGCTTAGCATATGAATTAATGAAGGTGCCATCATGTATCCTGCGAATCCCATTAAACCTTGAGCCAGAAATTCTCTTCGAGTTGTTGGTACTGGATGATCATCGTGTAACTTGATACCTTTTTTTCGCGCTAACTCAATGATATCATTTTTAGTAAGTGGTCTGTTCATTTTTTTCATTTTCATCCCCCAAAACCCTTATTGTCTCATAAAGTCAAAAGTTGAAGCCATTATTGTACAAGTCATTACAGCAGCTCTAAAACCTCGATTGGCTTTTGCATCAGACAAAATTGGACTGGCTGCGCTTAATATTAAATCTTCTTCAGCTTGCTCTACATCTCTACCCCAGAGTGTTCGACCTAATCTTTTAATTGCTGCTCTATATCTTGTTTCATCTTCTAGTGGAACCTGAGGAGTAGCTTGAGCCGCATTATCTCCAATATAAAGGCCTTTAAAAAATCTTCTCTTGTCTTCAACTTGGCCATCTACCACGGTTAAAAGTGGTCTTTCGCCATAAAATACCATTCTTTCACAAGCGAGTTCAGCTAAGTTGTTTGCATGAATTGTAATTTGCCCACCTGTAATAGAATCGTAATCACCTGTTTCAGACAAAAGTAATTGTGAGCTAATAGCCGCGTTGTAAAGTGGATCTAAATTGTTAGTGTTTCCAGAATTTTCTACACCCAAACTTTGAACCAGAGCATTTGCGACGTTTCGAGAGTGTAAAATTCTATCTGTCTTTTCTACTTTTATTGGCGAGACCGCTGTTTCTCCCGCTTCTGTATAATCTAAAGATGCACTTGAACTTTCTCCAGAGCTTCCACAGTTTTGAAAAGCTGTGATGGTAAAACTAGCTGCAACTACGGCTGTGAACAATTTGAGGGCTCTTTTTGTATTAAATACTTTTTTCATTTTATTTGCCTCCAACATATTTTACCTTCACCTTATTGATTGCCATCACCAGTACATTCTGGTCTTAAGGCAATCCTTTCAAATAATACTCTTAAATCTCTTTTTTCATTTTGGTCAAAATCTCTCGCATAAGTATCTATTAATGTTTTTAATTCTGGCTCTGGTAATCGGCCACACACAGTTTTAAATACATGTGTTGCCATACAACGATTAAACTGTTCAGAGTTAGCTAACATGGATGCAAACTCATTCATACTCTTACCTGTTGTAGAACCTCTCCAGCCAAAACGAGCAGCATTAGCACCTTTAGTGGCATAGTTATCAAAAGTATCATCAGTAATTAAATAAGTTAAAGTGGGTGTTTCATTGGTGTTTCTATTCATTTTTGGTGTAACTTGAGTTGGATCGTATCTATAAAATGTGTTGTTTCCTGTATTACTATCAGAACTCCAATCAGCATGTGCAAATACGCTTCTCATGGAATCCATAGGTGCATGACAACCTTTACATGTAACTAAATACTTAGCTGGTTCATCCCCGGGAGTTCTTGTAACATCACGACCCACATAAGTGTCAGGCATAGTGTTGTCAGCCCATTCGCGAATGGGTGAGCATAAAAATTGTTCAAATGATTTTTCAACTAATCTTCTGTTTGTACCGGCAAAAGCATGTGCCATCATCCAAGATCTTGTAGTAATCGCTCCTGCAGGATCTTGTGCAGAAATAACATTATTATTATTTTTAGGATCGACAATCTTTTGACCATCGACTTTCATTAGTACGTGATACATTGATAATTCTAGGTCATCTACTTGGGCATAATGATTGTTGGATTTTAAAACGTCGTTGATCACACTACTTCTTGTTGCGCCCGTGGCTTTAGCTCGATCTATCATATAGAAGAAGTTACCTGTTAGTAACTCTCTTGCATCGAGACCATCGCGAACAGCACCTACTACCAATGCAATACAATCGTTGACAGGGGTTCTTGTGGTGTTTTCAAAAGTACAAATTCTCGAAGCCAATTCTCTAACTTTAATATTATAGAAGTCAGGATCTGCAATTGCGACTCGCACGGCATCCCTTGCGCGACCAGCAGCAAGATAAATTGTCATGCGTTCAATTTTTTCATCACAATAAGCAATTGGAGTACCTGTTAGAGCCGTATATAATTGTCTGGCTCGTTTCATCTGAGGTGTGATTTCTTGGTTTAAATTTTCTTCACAAGTACTTGGCTTTTTTCTTATGTCTGCAGACCAAACATCTTGGCCAACAAACAGGACAGCAAGTGTGGCTACCAATATCACCTTGTTCATTATTTTCCCCCATATCCCTGGACTAAAGTTATAGTTAACTAAAATATCGGCAAAAAAGTGAAAATCTTTAATCCAGGCTTAAAGTTTTATATTCAAGTGTTGTGCCAGCAGACATCCGTTTAACTTGTAACTGAGCGTATAAAGAGTTGATAGTGAGAATTTATTCATCAACAGTAGCCTCGAAATATGTTCCACTATGAAACACTACTAAGGTCTGGAAATTGATTTTATTCTATTATAATTCAATTAAAGGCAGTGTGGTTATAAATATGGAAAAACTGAATAAATAATTTATCTTTCCAATAGCTAGTCAAAATAAATAGAATTTCTAATTCAAATTCCAACGCTCAAGAAACAATAACGTTTAAATTTGTTTCAAAATGATTCTATAATTAAACAAATTAAAGGCGAGATTTATATGAGTAAAATCCAACAGAATTTGTTATTTAGAGGAATTTATGAGTTTGAAGACCCAAGTGGCTGCTTAATTGCTGCTAGAATCCCACATAAAGGATCTGCTGATTTGTATTCAGATTCGGCAATTCTCGTTAGGCCTAATCAGTGGGCCATGCTTGTTTACAAAGGGCAAGTTAGTGATGTATTAAATCAAGGCACACATTTTATTAAAACTGAAAATATACCTATTATCACAAGACTGGCTAATTGGCGGTTTGGCTTTAAAAGTCCACTAAGATGTGAAATTTGGTTTTTTGCCAATCATTTATTTACAGCAAGGCGTTGGGGCACAGCTCAACCTATAATTCACTCATTTCAAAACTTAAACTCTGTACCCTTGCGTGCATATGGAAATTATAATTTCCAAGTTAAAGATCCAAAAATATTTTTTTCTAAAATAATTGGAAGTCGTTCCGGTTATGATGTTTCAGAACTAGAAGATTTTATTCAAGGACAATTATTAGAATTACTGCCGGAGGCTCTCAACCATATAGATAAAATTGAAATATTAAATAAATCTCAAAATAAGATTTCAAAAATCTTACAAGACAAAGCTAATCGGACTCTATTAAATTATGGGGTTGAGATTAAAGATCTACAGATTTTATCTATTATTCCTTCAAAAGAAATTATAGAAGCACTCGATGCTAAAAAGGCTATGGAAATTATAGGCAACAAACAGGAATACTTGCTGTATAAAGCGGCTAATAGTTTGGGTGAAATAAGTAGTGTTGAAAATAAGAGCAATGACCCCATGCAAATGATGTTGGGAATGATGCTTGGGAAAAACTTAATGGTGGCTGACTTTAGAGAAAAGGAACGTACAGCTACAACAATCAAAGGACAAGCCAGTCAATTAATAAATAGCAAGAGTTTTTGTTCTAATTGTGGTAGTCGTGTAAGAACCAATGATAACTTTTGTTCAAGTTGTGGGGAGAAATTAAAATGAGTTTTGATTTAATTTGTGAGAACTGTGGTGCACCTTCTTCTCCTTCTGTTGGTATTTGTCCTTTTTGTAAGTCGACCTTTGTAAATTTTAATAAAAACATTAAAGAATCTGTTGCTGTGACAGCAATCAATAAACTTTTTAATGAAGGCAAAATGGATCAAGCTCTTTTATTGGCTAATCAAGCTGAGAAGAAAAAACCAGAAATTTTGAATCAACCAAAATTTGTAATATTATATGCGAAAATCTTATTAGAAACTGACGGTCCTTCAAGTAAAATAAGATCCCTTCTCTCACAGTGTTTGTTAGAAAATCCCGATGAATCACTGCTAACTGAATATTTAGAAATCGTAAATGCAAAATCAAACCTTACTCATGATGTAAATGACCTGGGTGAATTAGAGCTTACAAATTTAATTCGGAGATCTCCCAAAAATGTTCATGCTTTATTCCTACTCGGAAGTCATTTGTTTTGGATAGAAAAAGATACAGGACGGTCGCTTAAATATTTAGAAGCCTGCCATCGGTTAAGACCCAATTTTTTAAGGGCTGCCGCCTGCTTAGCAGCTCTTTATAAAAATTTAGGCTTAGATGCTCAAGCCAGTCGCCTATTTCGCCATTGTGCAAGTATCGAGTCTAACAAAAACATGAAAGCCTATTTTAAGCAATTAGCTTGAAATAGCTAAAATATGTAAATTGATATAAATTAAAAAAATTAATATCCATTAATCTTTTATTTCAATAGATTTAATTTAACTTCGCCTTCTTTTAAGGGGAAGTTTAACTTTACGGCTGTTTCAATTGTAGAAACAAGTTTGGGATCATCTTTGTCTTCACACTTGGAAATATCTAATGTTATTTCTGAAAAACTTAAATAGTCATCAGTTTCTTTATAACTCTTAATACTGGCGCAAGTAAGGTAGTTTATATTGTCATGAAAGGTTGCTCCACCACAGCCAATATTTGAAGTAACTTTGTACTCCATGGTGAATTGAATGAGCTGAGGGCCCTTAATCAAGCCATAACAACCTATAATAGGCGCACCTTCGACAAAAAATTCACCAGATTGAATGTCCTTTACCACAAGAAAGACTCTGTCGTGGGCATCAATAGTGGCGAATGTGTTTGATGTAAAAAGCATTAATAATGTAATTAAAACTAAATTTTTCATTTTAATTGTAACCGCCAGAGTGAGGTAAAAAATGGCTCAGGTGGAGGGATTCGAACCCCCGACAGGGTGGTTAACAGCCACCTGCTCTACCGACTGAGCTACACCTGAACACAGAGTCGCTTATACTAAAACTTCGTCCCACTTTGTCAATAATTATCATTCAATTTATTTCTATTTGAGGGTTTATTTTGACTCGGGGCCGGGATATTTTTAGGAGTGTGAAAATCAATTATTTTAGCCTTTATCTGCCTGTCTTCTGGATAAATTCCTAAAATGCGTTGAGCATTCTCACCAATGCCTTTGGTCTTTACATAATAAATTCCAAAAAGCACGATCACGAAAGAAATTATTAACAACGTTATCTTTACAGCAATAGCTATAGGATGCTTCATAAAAAAATTTTACGATATTTTGAATGTGCAGGGAAGTTCAGAAAAGAAAAACTATGTATTAGAAAATTGGCGCACCCGGATGGATTCGAACCACCGACCACCTGATTCGTAGTCAGGTACTCTATCCAGCTGAGCTACGGGTGCACTGGAGTCTGATTTTTTAGACGCTCTATTTAAATAAATCAAGGAATACATTGAAATGAAGCTCACAATGTGAAAAAAACATAAATTATGTCCTCGAAAACACAAGAATATTGGTTAGATAGCCTTAAAGAAGCCCAACAAACTCTCAACCAGTTTGTAAATAGCCCTGAACAAATAGCAAAATGTGAAAAATTCAGTGATTTAGTAATCGAGGTTTACAAAAATGATGGCAATGTTTTTACCTGTGGTAATGGTGGCTCACACTGTGATGCGATGCATTTTGCCGAGGAAATGACAGGCAGATATCGCAAAAATCGCAAAGCTTTGGGAGCTCTTGCTTTGGGTGATCCTAGTCATACGACGTGTGTGAGTAATGATTATGGTTTTGAATATGTTTTTTCAAGACAGTTGGAAGGATTGGCGCGCAAGGGCGATCTATTAATTGGCTTGAGCACAAGTGGAAACTCACAAAATGTCATCAATGCAGTGCAATTAGCAAAAGAGATGGAAATAAAAACCATTGGCTTGCTGGGAAAAGATGGTGGGAAGTTAAAAGATCTCGTCGATTTGCCCATAATAATTCCCGCGAATACAGCTGACCGCATTCAGGAAATGCATATTAAATTGTTACATACAGTGATTGAAACCGTGGAACGAGAACTTTTTCCTGAAAATTACCAAAATTGACCTTTATGATTCTTGATTCCGGAGCATGGCTATGGCAATGTTTTGCTTCAGCTTTAATCATCAGCCCGCGGAGAGATGGGTGAGTGGCTGAAACCAGCAGTTTGCTAAACTGTCGTACGGGTAACACCGTACCGCGGGTTCGAATCCCGCTCTCTCCGCCAAATATCTTCACGAAAAATTTAAGCTTCTCATTTAACTGTTTTTAGAGGGAAATACCCTTGAGGGCACCACTGAAAAACTGATGAACATACCGCCAGCGCAAAAATAGTTCTTAGTCTAGCAGATAGCCATATTTTCACCCACAAATACCCTCAATTATGCATTTTATTTGATTTTATGGGTGTTTTTGGCTATGTTTGTGGGTGTGAGAGCACCCAAAATAGACCTCATACCGAAAGAGATCGCAAGCCTTATCGCCGAAATTGATGAGTTCAAAGGCCGGTGGGCCGCCACTCAGGCTTTAACGCCCGACAGGCTGGCAGCCCTTCACCAGGTGGCCACCATCGAATCTGTTGGGTCCAGCACTCGCATCGAAGGAGTGAAGCTCACCAACTCTCAAGTTGAGGCCCTTCTGCGCGGAGTGAAAACCTACTCGTTCAAATCTCGTGATGAACAGGAGGTAGCTGGTTACGCGGAACTCATGGAGATGATCTTCGTGTCTTTCAAAGATATTCCGTTCACTGAGAACCACATCAAGCAGCTGCATAGCGTTCTTCTAAAGTACAGCACCAAGGATGATCGCCACCGTGGTGACTACAAAAAGTTTGCTAACAGCGTGGAGGCCTTCGGTCCCGATGGCAAAAGCAAAGGTGTGATTTTCCATACGGCGACACCATTTGATACGCCAGCCCTGATGAAGGAGCTTATTGAGTGGACGAATGTGCAAATCATCCGCAAAGAACTACATCCCTTACTGATTGTCGCTGTTTTTGTGGTGGTGTTTCTGCATATTCATCCATTTCAAGACGGCAATGGCAGGCTTTCACGCGCACTGACCACGCTGCTGCTTTTGCAGATGGGGTATACCTACGTGTCTTACAGTTCCTTCGAGCGAATCATTGAGGAGAACAAAGATTCTTACTACTTGGCTCTGCGTCGAGGACAAGCCGAACTCGAAAAAATCAACGCCAAGAAGCCAACGAAGTCCAAAGTTAAACCCGGTGGTGTCAATGAATGGCTCACTTTCTTTCTGAAATCCATGCAGAAGCAGAAAGTTTCCCTCGAAGCAAAAATGAAAGACGAACTGGCGGCAACCAAGATGCCGCGATTGTCGGCTCAGATTATCGAACTTATCAAAAGCCGTGGGTCAACTTCACTTGGTGAAGCTGCTGCCGTCCTGGGAGCCAATCGCAACACCATGAAAGTGCATTTTAGAAATCTGGTCAATGACGGTCATCTTGAAAAGGAAGGGGTCGGTCGAGGCATGCGGTATCGCATTCGTACCTAGTCGGGAGAAGCCACATGATATTTGAGAGATGTTTTACTCGTATACTGCACCCACTTAAGATGTTGAATAAGTATTAAGTACAAACTTTGTTTACTTTAGTGCTCCTTGATCAATCCATGTGGCCACCAGGTCTCTTTCCTCAAGTGTCATTTCTGTTGCATTAAAGCGCGGCATATCCTGGACTATAAACACTCTTCTCTTTACAAGCTCTTTACTATTAAAAACAGTTTCATAATTTTCCCAAAAAGGTAAATTTGAGCCCTCATTGTGGCAAAGAGAGCACCTGTTTTTTATAATTGGCAGGATATCTTTGTTATAGCTTAGTATTTCATTCTTCTCATCTTCCTGATCTTCATCATCGGAAATGTCGGCTGGTCCTGTGTCCTGATTAGGATTTTTATTTTGTGGTATTGCTTGATGTTCGGATAAACAAGCTATTTGTGTAGAAAGTACGAGTAAAGCAAGTAACATTATTTTTTTCATGAGTTCCCCTCCCTCTTGAAACAACAATAACTTGATTTTTGGTATGCTTAAATATCATATTAATAATACCGGGTATCATTAATTTACATACCTAGGAAAGAGACACTTATGATCCGTGCTGAGTATGATATTTTTTTAGTCGTCTATGAGGAAAAAAGTTTATCAAAAGCTTCTGACATTTTGGATAAGCACCAAGGGGCCTTGTCTAAAGTCCTAGCTAAGTTGGAAGAAGAGTTAATGACTCCCCTATTTGTAAGGACCAACAGAGGACTCATTCCCACAGACGAAGGTCATAGGCTTTATCAACAAGTGCTCCAACAAAAAAATCTCTGGCTCAACTTTCAAATTCAATCGCAAAAAGAAAGCCAGGACGTTACTGGGCTTCTAAGAATTGGAGGACATTCTTCCGTCCTTTCACAATTTGTAGAATCCTTCGCACGAATATCAAGCTCCTTTCCCAAGCTAGAACTTGATTTTAGCTTTGATCGTTCACCTCAAATCACACGAAAAATATTAAATCACGAGTTGGATATCGCCATAGTTGCCAACCCTTTTGCCTATGATGATTTAGTTATTAGGATACTTAAAAAGGAAAACGTTGGTCTTTATTCCGAATGTGCAGATCCGAGCTCCTTCATTATATATAATCCCGATTTGATATCTTCCGCCAGTATCTTAAAAAGTGTTTCAACAGCATCAAATCAACTTTTAGCAGTTAGAAATTATAGTTTCGCCGGACAACTGGCAAAGAAGCTTAGAGGGTCAGCTATTCTTCCAGAATCTGTAGCTCTTAAAGAAGGACTCCACACTTCTGTATCTGAGCCTTTTTTTATAGGGAAATTATGCTTAATCTATAGAGCTGACCATTTACTAAATAGAAAAGTTATAGAAGTGGGTTTTCATGATATTAAAACCGTATAATGTGATTAGACTTTATTCAATTGTACATCTTACTTTTAACCGTCAATTGTAGACATAGCATGAAAAGTTGATTTTCAACCCTGTCCCCATAAACTTCTGTTTTCATTAAATTAAAGTTGGTCTTTTAATTGCTAAATATTACTAGTAATAATTCCGTATAATTATTAGGGGTATGGTAAATTATGTGGGGTCCATTAAAAATTAAAATTTTACTCAGTATACTTTCAATTGTTTTCGCATCTGCATGTAGCAACTTACAAGTCATAGATGACCATAAAACTTCAAGCACCAATCTTAAACTGATCAATAAAAAAACTGTATTAGATGATGAGGTTACTCTAGAAAATGAATATTCAGTTGTAGGTATAAAAAATGGTTCTCGAAGTATTGCCAGCGTCGCAGAACCTATAAAAGAAACTAAAAAGCTGCCCAAAATCCAAGTAAAATTAATTAAAAGAAAATAATTTTATTAGCCCATAATTAGGCGAAAGTATTTTTCCTCAATTACGTCTAATTCGGCCTCTTCGCCAGAGTCTAAATGCTTTAGCTCTCTTACTTTATAACTTCCGGGCTTGTTCGCCGTGGCTTGTTCATAGTCAACATGTTCTTTGTATAAAACCATTTCCACTTCATCGCGTTCTTCATAATAATAAGGCACATAAAATGATTCTACCTTTGATCCTTTAGGTAGAAAACCTTTAACCATCGAAGCTTGCTCAACAAGTGGTTTAACGACATTGCGAAATACTATGCTCGTGTCAGATGGAATCGATTTTAACCATTCCATCCACAGACGTATACCCACCGAATTTATCATCTTTACATCATTGAGATCGATGATGAGAATTTCAACTACAAATTCAGGCATAGGAGGAAGCTTAACGTGTTCATCAATCATACCCTCGAATAGAAAAGTATATTTATTGCCATCTTTTGCTGTTTTATATTTAAAATTACTCATAGTTGCCTCTTAATAATTACAGAAATGAAAAGATTTTGGAACTTTTAATGATTTTCTTAGACCAATCCCCAGGGGAAAAGAACAACACACTAATGTTTTTACAAAATTTTGTTTTAAAAAATAAACACCACTAGAATTATCAATAATTAATCGAGCGCCCATCCCAGACAGTGAAGTGTCAAATTGAACGTAAATTTCATACAATCTCTTTTTCAATTTGGAGAATGAAATAGAGCCATAAGGGTCTTCGCAGGCGACAAACAATCTATCATTATCATGGGCTAAATGAATATAACCTGTAACACCTTTGGGATAGTTTACTATATTAGCACGGTTCATATTAATATTTGTATGCACACCTTTTGGCGTAATAGGAGCATCAAAAAAAGCATTCAGCATTAATTCATTTACTAGAGTTAAAACTGTCTCTGTAAACACAGCAGTTCTTTTTTCATCAGTTAAAAATTTATCAATAGCTTCAACGATTTGCCCCTTGTTTTTTGTACTTGTAAAAGCATATTTTACTTTTCTTTGCAGTAGAGCGTCTAAAGAACCTTCCTGAACAGTTTTTAAGAAAAATGGAAGTGGATTTTTAATAAATTTATCCGGAGCTTTTAACATCATAGACGAGGCCAGGATTTCATAGAAGAAATCACTACGGCCAGACTGAATAACATGATCAATATTACATTCTTGAAGCAGGCGAAAAGCCATTTCATTACTGATGTCTGTTCCAGTAACAATTGTTTTTTTTGGATCCACTTTGTCTTTTTGTTTAAGCTCTGGATCGTCGTCAATATCCCATATAGCTAAGCCCTGAACAAATGGCAAAAGTGTTTCAGGATTTACTTGTGAAAATTGATTTTTGTACTTTTCTAAAATACCCTTCATTACTCAAACATTATATGTAATTTTTAATATCTGGGTAACTCAAAGATTATAATAGTCTGGTAGAAAATTGTGACCTAGCCTTTTGTCTGCCAACTAAAATAATAAATAGTTAATTTATTATTAATTTTATTTACATGTTTCAGGCCTTACAAAATCTATCTCAGGTATATCAGAATCAATGTAGTGAACACTTAGAACAAGTGTTCCTTGTTCATAAATTTTGTTACACAGTTTTGGATCTTTTATACCCTTATCTCTATCTTTGTGCTCATGTTGTCTCCACCTTCTCCCTTTAAACTCAACATTTTCTATATTTTTTGTTTCTTCTGGAAGTTTGTTGTCAGCACAAAAGTAAGAAAATTCGTAATCAATTAACTGTACTCCCTTATCTACTTCTGTAGTTAGCAATGCTGGAGCCATGTCTATGGTAAAAGTAATGCTTGGTCTTCCACGTTGTAGTTCATTTTCTTGGTCCTCAGTTAAGTCCGACCAAATATCAACAAACAATATCTTTTTAAACATTTGTCCCATAAATTCACCAAAAATACTTAAAGGATCTCTTTTGGCTGAACTGCAAGTTTGACGGTTAAAAGCCGTTCCTTGAATTTGATTCAATTCTCTAAGTATTGTGTCCGCACTAATGGCTTCAATTTTTTTATCTGCAAAGATTTTAATGTCTTGTTTTTTTTCAATGACAGTTTCTTTTTTTTCGCTGGTTACTTTTCCTGAGCAATCTAAATATTTTGTAATCTTAGGTTTTCTTTTAAAAGTGACTGTTTTAGTTTGCACCACTCGATTATCTGCGATGCTATAGTCATCTTGTCTTTCACAAGCTAATTGCTTTTGCTTTTCAACCTCTACATATTTAATCTCTTTTTTTCGATCACAAGCTGTAAATCCTATAATACTTACAATAAAAGTGACAATAAATGTCTGATAACTCATTTTTTCTTCCTTATAATAGTGACTTACTCAACATGTTTAACTTTCATTGCACTGCCAGTGCCAAATTTAGTTTATTGACCTTTTCTATCTCTGCTTTTAAAACCGCGTCATGAAGGTGGCTATTTTATTTTACTGTTTATTTTTCGTTGGATTGGCCGCGGTCCCCGTTTTCGGCTGTGACAAAGAACTCAAAGATCATTTTACGTTTGAAAATCAAATTGATTTATCAATTCCTGTTCTCGCAGAAGAGCTAAGTAAAAACTGCCAAGAAAATTTTTGTGATAAAGAGGCTCTTCAGAAATCTGTTTTTAACACCTTAATTACAAGAAAAACTCTGTCTTATGCGGCTATTGTCTCAGTTATGATGGGAACTTCAACCATAGCGGCTATTGTCTCAGAACTTGTTAGCAACAAAAGTCCAGCCCTTACATACTTTGTCGCTACTTTTTTAAGTCAAGTTACAAGCATTGGCTTCTTTGTTGTGGGTGCACCTTTTTGGGAACCTCTACAATCAAAAGTCCGTGCCAAATCTTATCGCATGACCGGTGAACATCAAATCGAATCTGAATCTGATGACTTGCTAGAACAACTCTACTACCGCACAAATAAGTCTTATTCACTGAACCAACAAATGTCTCGAAATATTATTACTTATTACAATAAATTATTAAAACAAACTCTTTACTACGTGAATAGCCTCAATCCTGACCCCAACGATAAAGCACAAATCAAATACATCGCGACACAAATCGCAGAGGTCATGACCAGCTTAACTTCTCTGTATGCAGAGGTCGATCACAAGAACCCCTTGGTAACGAATGCCTTTCGAGCGGCATTCACAGATTTTCTTCCCCAACCTATGATATACAGAGAAGAAATTTTAAAGAGTGCTAAAGTTTTTGATCCCGACAAAGATTACTCAGAAATAGTCGATTATTGGCTAACAAAAACAGAGAAATAATTTATTCACCTCAAAACTTGAGTGTTATTTTTTAAAAAACTGCAGACTTGCCAAGCTTAGTTGTGGTTTTCTCATAAGGCTTAATGTTTTCGTTGCTTGGACCCATTGGTTTTGCTTTTGGAAATAAACTTCTTTCGCAGGCCAGTATTTCATTCAATCTTGCGATCTCAGTTTGAACTTCTTTAAAGCTTTTGTATTTTTCTGAAAGTGCAAAATTTCCAAACAAAAACCCTCCGCTCGTTCCTGCTATAGACGCAGATATTACCTTGTAAGCTGACAGATCTCCCAATAAGCTAAGAGCAAAAACAATTGCTGAAACCCCAAAGATTGTTGTTGCTCTAGAAATAGCTTTTGAACTACCTAACACATCTGCATTAAATAAACTTTCGTAAACACCATAGTTTTCTGAACTAAACATTAATAGTTCATAAAGTCTTTCCTGCAGTAGTGATCTAGCAAATTCTTGATCTTCTTGAGTATCTGGAATGTCTAAAATGATTGCTGATTTTTTAATTAAATCATTAAAAAGTAATTCTTTTCTTTTAGTAGAAAACGGCAGACTATCAATTACTTCTTTGATTTTTCCTAGTTTTACTGTCCAGGTTTTTAGTGCCTCTTCAACGTCTACTTTAGTCGCTGCGTTTAAATTCCCTTTGCCTTCGTCAGTATGTTCAATTCTTGTTAAAACCATATACAGCTTCTCTCTAACATTTAAAGTGGCTTGTATATAATCACCCAAGTAAAAAGTACTCGAGGTGTACTTTGTGAAAAGGCTTTCGTACATTGCAAAATGATATCTAACATGATCAGAAACTTTATCCATAGGGTTTTCTATCGGACCGATGTCGACCGCGGTTTGTCCATTGTTAACTATTAAAATCTGAAAAATAAGGCTCACTATTAAATTTTTAATTAAAACTTTACTCACTCTGACCTGCCCTTGATTTAATTTACAGCACAATTGAACTATTTTCAGTTCATGTAGCTTTAATCTTCTTCTAGTTTGTTAAAGAACAGCCCAGCAAGTCTTATTCCAAAAAGTAAAGAAGAATGTTTATATTTAGCCTGCATGCGAACCCAGATTTCTGCGGTGGTTTTTAGGACCTTTTCCAGAACTAAGGCAAAACTAGGAGAGATGCCTCTTTTGCCGTTAACAATTTCATAGAAATAAGAGCTTAGGAGCAGCTACCGCCACCGAGAACGCAGAACTTTGCACAATACTCATGATTCAACTTTACCGGCTGCCATGCTTCACTCAATGTTTGTCCCAAGCTAAATTCTTCGTCATTAGGCAAAAGAGTACAGGCAACGACTTCGGCTTTTTCACGGCCCTTTCTTTTAACTATCATGCGCGAAGATGCACACATAATATCAGCGGGTGATTTTTTCAAAATATCCCAACAAGCTATGGTAATTTCAGGGACATCTTCGCCTTCTTGCATTTCTGGAAACAAAACAAGTTGCGAAGGATTAAAGGCGTCTATGTCTATATTTTTCTCTTTAAATAATTTAGCAAAACCTTTTCTAATTTCGTCTTCACTTTCGTGCCAACATGTGCGTCCAGCAACATCAATATTAAAACTATTTTCACTTAGCCACACCAATCCTTCGATAGCGGGTTCCCATGACTTTGGACCTCGCTCTTTTTCATGAAGTTCTTGGGTATAGTGATCAAGTGAAACTCGTAGAACAAGTTTGTCGCCGTAACTTTCTTTTAAGCTTAACAATGCTTCTTTCTTTTTGTGCATAGGCTTCATAGCATTTGTTAAGACCAGAACTTTGTATCCTCGTTTTAAAGTTTCCTCAAGAATAGAAATCATCGCTAAGTTCATAAAGGGTTCACCGCCGGTGAACCCTATTTCTGTAGTTTTAAAATCTTTACTGGCAATTTCATCAAGGTAACTAACAACATCATTTAAACTTAAATAGACCAATCGATCATTTTTTGGACTCGATTCAATATAACAATTGTGACAAGCTAAATTGCACAAGGTCCCAGTGTTAAACCAAAGTGTTTCTAAATTTACTGGGGCAACGCTAGCACGCACTTCTCCTTTGGCTGTAATGTCCGGGTGACTAAATTTTTGTTTTGGATTTGTCATTTCTCTTTCCATTAACAGCAGCCCACATCTTCAGTTTGAGATTTGCCTTCGTAAGGAGAGCTCACGCCACAGCCTTCAAAGATCCCATAATGAGTTTCAAAGTTGCCAATAAATTCAAAGTGATTTTTAAAGCGTGTACTATAAAGCATATAGTAGGTGTTGCCACAAACAGTGGCCACTTTACCTTTGTGAAACACATGGTGATCATCAAGTTTAAATATTTTTTCTTGCTCTGTTATGCCACCTCGATAAATAATGGCTTGTCCATAGTCTTCACAGTGAGGCTCTAGTTGAGGCAGTTTAAACAATCTATAAGTCACTGAGTAAAATTCGAAACCTTCTAGTTTCGCTTCCAGTTTTGGATTACTGATAGTGATCGGACTACTTTCTACAACTCTTGGATCCTTAAAGCCCACCTCTTTTGCTAAGTTTTCAAAATCATTCCAATATAGAGCGCCACTCAAACACTCCCCCCAAAGTTCATTATCGGCCATTAGCTCGCTGGGTAGGCGACGATTGCAATAGACATCTGAAAAATAAAGCTCTCCACCCTCTTTTAATAAACTATAGGCCTCTGATAAAACAGCTCTTTTATCAGGAACTAAATTCACCACACAATTAGAGACTATGAGATCAAAATCGTTTTCTTTTAAACCCGCAGCCCTTAATTTTTGAATGTCTGCTTCGATAAATTCAACATTGCTTTTTTTATAATTAAATTTTTCACGATGATATTCTAAATGATTTCTAGCCACGGTTAATTGTTCAGGAGTCATGTCAACCCCGACAACAGAGCCATTTTCACCAACCAGTTGGGATAAAATATAGCAATCACGTCCCGATCCACTACCAAGATCTAAAACTTTTAAATCCTTTAAGTTTGTTGGAATAGTTAAACCACAGCCGTAATACTTAGTTAAAACATCATCGTGAATATTTTGAAGCGCTGTTTTAATGTGATTTGGATAAAAAACATTTGTACAACAAGCATTTGTTTGTAAATCATTGGAGTTTTGCAGAGTTTTTCCGTAGTAATCTTTTACCTGATCAGCGATTTTTTCTTTGTCCATATAAGCTCCTCCTACAGACTTGAAACTTTTTATATATTAGTAGTAATCTTAACCACATTTATTTAACAAAATCATGGCAAAGGCGGCTATGCGTCACTTTTCAGTAATTATTCCGGCTCGCAATGAAATGGGCAACCCGTTTATTAAACGCGCTCTCGCCCATTTAGGCTCACTTAATTTTGTCGAACTTATTATTGTTGATAACAACAGCACGGATGGGAGTGTTGAGTATTTTCAACAATTCAATTGTAAAATTATTCCGTCAAATTCACATTTGCGTTCACGCCGCTTAAACCAAGGCATTGGTGAGGCTCAGAATGACTGGATACTTCTTCATCATCCCCGAAGTTTTATAGAACTTGAAGGTTTGGAATTTTTAAAAAACGAAGAACTACCTGTATGGGGAGCTTTTACTCATGCGTTTGATGACGATCATCCTCTTTTAAAGTTTACATCTTGGTATTCGAATCATATCAGGGGAGACAGAAGTGGCATTTTCTATTTAGATCACTGCCTGTTTTTTAACAAGTCTCTGCTTAGTAAAAACGATAAAACGCCAGTACCAGAAGTTTCCATTTTTGAAGATACTGAGTTTTGTATAAAATTATTAAAACATGAAAAGCCTAAACGCTTACCCTTTAAATCAACGACTTCAAGTGTTCGCTTTAAAAAAAATGGTATTGTTTATCAGTCTTTACTCAATCAAGTTTTAAAAGTCGGTTATCATTTAAATTTTTCTGATGAGCTCATGAACCGCATCTATGAAAAGGGTCTTTCCTTAAACTCAAAGTACTAATAGACTTCATTGGCTTTAAAATGAATATCTATGTAAAAATTTTGATTCTTTAGAAAATTATGTTATGTTTCACGGCAGTAATTTTGGAGGTAGTATATATGCTAAGGTTTGTTTTATCATTTTTATTATTTGTTATTCCCTTAACCGCATTGGCTTCAGAGTGGGATAAAGTTATCTGCAAGTCACAAGTTGAAGACCATGAGCCTGTACTGCTCAAAAAAACCATTCCAGATAAAGAAAATGATGATGTTGCCGGCGCTTTAATTTTCACCGGAGACTTTGAGGGTGAAGGACATATTTTTATAACTTTCTTGCCTTATAAACCCGGGCTAGCAGCAGTCATGACAAGCTTTAATTTTCAAGGAGTAAACGCTCTTAATAGCGCTGTTATGGATATCGAAGGAGACTACGGGATTGCTACTGGAGACACCAGAGTATTTTGTGAGGTCATAGATTCAGAGTAGATTGGCCTCACTTCTCGAGTGCTCACCTGTTTCACGTGATCTTTTAATTCTGAAAGCTTAATCAGCCACTAGCAGGCAATTTTATAGTGGACTCCTCATAAAAGCCCTGCTAGAAGGGCGCATGAAACTAAAAGCCATTCTCATTTCTCTTTCATTTGTTACCGCTTTAAGTATTTTTCCACTAAGGGTCTTCGCACACGGCGCACATGACCACCATCATCATCACGATACATCTGAGTGCAACGGTCACTGCTCCTCCACGGGCAGCGACTCTAAACTCAAAACTCTAGCCCATCTGATCCATGAATCCATCACCGGAGAACACATTCACACCCATACTTTCAAGGACTTTTTAATATCACTTACAGAAAGACAGACTTGGGCTCTATGGTTAAGAGGGCTACAAAGTCTACCAAGTGCCCCTGTTAATTATCAAAGAGCTATCAATTTGTCAGCGCACGAAGAAAACAACATGGAATTATATGCCCAACATGCAAAAAATATCTTTCTGCTATATGGAATGGGCGAAGTTATTGAGGTTTTGGTTGTCCCCGCTTTAGGAACAACATTTGCTTTTGAATCAGATAGCTCTCCATTGATTCGGTCTGTGGTTGGAGGTTTCTCCTATTTAACCGCTATACCAGGTGTTGAACCCGTTTGCGGTCTACTCATGGCTTGTTATTTTTTAAGTCCTAAACTTCAACGTGGAATGAGTTGGACTGTCAATTCGGCTTATAATTTAACCTATTCGACCTACAGTTTTTTTACCGGCACTCAACTCACTGAGTACTCACCACTAGCAATGTCAGAATCCATCATTAGTAGTCTTTCTCCAGGAGATCGATTTCAAGTGTTAGTCCATGCTTCACAGGGGCTTTTTCAGGTAAAGATAAAGATCGCCAATTCGGACCCGACTTCATTGCTAGAATTGAATTTTCATGTAGAAGAGTTTGAAAGTCCTCTAGGATATGAGGTAGAAGCTTATTTAGAAAAGCTTGTGATTGATCCAATTTATTTATCGGATCCTCAATTTGTGAAATTAGCTCGCTCACTAGCGGCCATATATGGAAAGAATGTTCACTCAGCAGTAAAAGAAGGAATTCAGATGCTCCAACGCGGCAATCACAATTATGTGCGTCGTTTTTATGTTAGAGAGGTCCAGCAAATTCTGGATCAAGTCACTATTAATTATCGTCCCAATGCGATTTTTGTCAAAAAGATGAACCATCAAAATGTCGAAAAGTGGAAACGGGCACAAATCAAAAAATGTGAAGGGCTTCTTTCAAGAAAATTGTAATCACACAATGGTTCTCCATCAAATTGTAGAAACTTTTGCTGTAAGGTCTATCCATTGTGTTCTTTTTGTGCAGTGGTTTGATTCTAATAAGTGGTTTGTACCTAGCTATAGGTTTATTTCATCCACGACTTATCTTCTCAACGTCAGAGAGTATCGCCAAACAGTCCTCTTTGAATCTAATTTAGTTCAGTTCTCACACAACATATTTCATATAGGCCTTAATTCGCTCCTCTCAATACTATCGCCAAATCTGACTGACTAATTGGTGCCACTCTCATTCCTTCATTCCTTCATTCCTTCATTCCTTCATTCCTTCATTCCTTCATTCCTTCATTCATTCTTTCTTTAATTCATTCTTTTATTTCTTCGTTTATTCTTTTATTCCTTCATTCATTCTTTCTTTCATTCATTCTTTCTTTCATTCATTCCTTCATTCATTCCTTCATTCATTCCTTTATTCTTTCATTCTTTTATTCTTTCTTTTTTATTTGGCTCTCAACGTGATTCAGGCCAAATATTCTTATGGCCTGTCTTTGATTACAAGGCTGACATAAAAGTCTTAAAT
>JAGRAE010000079.1 GCA_020435005.1 Bdellovibrionales bacterium | reverse complement strand
CATCAGTACGTAAAGCTACATTCACCTTTTTTATCAACGAAAATAAATTTGTGCCATTGACTTCTACATCCCTTTCTATTGAATTGGGATCTCGTCCAATTATACTACGCAAAGTGGACTCTACTGATGCTGGTCCACGATTTTGTACTTGTTCTTGATTATCATCTTGAACTTTTAAATCTTCATCTTGTAAGTTGTGTTGAATTTGTTGTGAAACTCTTTGTTCTTCTATGGCCTTATCTACTGTTTCTTGTAGATATTCTTCAATAGTGGCTGGCTGTTCAGTTGTAGCATGGGAAATTCCATCTCTAGATAATCCCTCACCTAAAAAAACTTTGGACCCAGGTAAATTCATGGCGACATAGTTTTGCTTATCAACACCGATTAGCATTTCTCCCTGATCGCCTTTATAAATTCCTTCACCATCAAAAGGTGGACGGGTTGTTTTGTATCCACCAAAAATAAACCTATCAGCAAGTTTACGATTACCTATTTTTACAACTTGTTGAAAAATTTGATCTACTTCAGTTGCCACTACACGGCGAGTATCTTTATTTGAGCTAGCGTCGTTAGACTGAGCAATTATAAGTTCTTTTAATCTCACTAAGTTTTGTGTCAAATCATCAAGTGATTGATCTGTATAGTTTAAAAATGATTGCGCATAATTTAGTGTTTTTAAATATTGTTTGGTGCCCTGTAAATCTATTCGCGTGCTCAATAATCGTGAAGCTGCTACAGGATCATCTGAAGGTTTCGTAACTCTTTTTTGTGTAGCTGCCTGATTTTGCAGGTCATTCATATCAGATCTGTTTTGTGAAACATTTCTTAAAACCTGGTCATGACTCATTTTATCAGCAACTCTCATAACCTACACTCTCTTCAAATTTAAAACTGTGTCCATCATCTCATCAGCAGTTCTAATCATTCTTGCAGAAGCATCAAAACTTTTTTGAAACTCAATCATTTTAGCTGTTTCTTCATCTAAACTCACACCACTAATGCTTTCCCTTATATTTTTTAGTTGAGCGACTAAATCATCCTGAGCTTTTAACTCAGAATTAGCTCTTGCCGTAACCACACCTACCTCTCCCACTATTGAATTGTAAAATTGGTCTAAAGTAGCATCACCCTCATCCATTACTTGTTTATACTGTATATCGGCTAAAATATTAGCAATACGATTATCACCTGGTGCATTTGGCAACCCAGCGGAAGCAATCAAACCCACATCGAGTTTTATATTATCATTGAGGTCAATTTTTTCAGAAGCATCTCTGAGCTCTACTGATTTAAAAAATTCCTGTGCGGGTTTATTGTATCTATCAAAACCAAAGACATGAGCTTTATTAACTTCAGTAATTAATGAATGAGCCATTAAGTCTATACGATCAATGAGGTTATTTATCGTACTATCTCTTGATTCAATTAAACCACCTAGTTTCCCATCTGTAAGTTGCTTAGTTATATTTACAGGTGTACTTGAATCAGAGATCTTATAAAAAACCTCAAAATTACCCTCACGTTTTCCATTGGCTTCAACTGTCGGTATTGCCGCTAATTCACGTGAACTATGTCCCGAGACTAGCACAGCTGTACTACCAGCAGTAATATTAACCATACCATTATCACCTTCCGTGTAGCGGATATTTACTAATTCACCCAACTTTTTAAGTAATACCTCTCGACGATCTCTTTCGTCATTGGCAGGAATATCATTCAGCTCAACAATTTGTACTTTTTCGTTAAGTTCAGCAATCTCTTTAGTGATTTCATTAATTTCTTGAATGTGAGAGGCTATTTGAAAATCCACATCGACTTGTATTTCTTTTAATTGTTTATTCACACGTTTAAAGTCTCGAGCTAAAAAGTCTCCAGTTTCTTTAACCAAGGTTCTTGCAGCTAGGCTTTCTGGATTACTTGAGAGTTCTCTAAAAGAATTAAAAAATTCTCCCATGTGTTTATTTAAACCTTTATTAATTTGTTCGTTATACACCTGTTCTACACGGGATAAAACTTCTGCACGAGTTTTAGCACCACCTAAATTAACACTTTCTTTTTGAATCTGTTTTTCTAGATAGGGATTATTTGTTCGAGTTACTTTTACAGCTCTAGCCCCATTACCTATACGAAGCTTTCCCATCCCTGTTGGAACATTTGTTTGCTGTTCAACTCTTTGGCGAGAATAACCATCGGTGGATTTATTGGCAATATTGTGGGACACGGTTTGTAGCGCTGTCTGACTGTTCATCATTGAACGCTTTCCAATGTCCATCATGGACCATATTCTCGACATCCTGTCTCCAAAAGTAAACAGTAATTAAACCTGTTTACTCACTAACCTTCCAGAACTCTGATGATCATGTGTTTCTCCCAAAGTTCCTTGTTTTTTATAAGTCTTATTATCATCCAACATGTCTTTTATTGACTTCATAGCTCCCGTAATATTTTTTAGGGCGGATTTTATTAAGACCTCATTTTGGTTATTAATATCCTTAACTCTTTTAATTAACAAATCCAGGACGGCATGGAGATTGCGGAGTTTCTCTCCTTTTATGCCCTGAAAATAATTAGCTAACTCTAGGAGTGAAGGGTTTTCCATTTTAATATCTTCTTCAGTCAATAAGCTATCTATAATTTTAATTCTTTCTTTTTCTAATTGACGTGCTTGAATCAATACTTCTTCTTTAATTTTATTATTTTCATTCAATTCATCAAGGTTGGCTGAGATAAGTATTTCTTTCTCTTTTCGAACAACATTCAGCAAAGAGCGATGGATTTTGATCACTTTTTCTAAATTTTCAACTAATTGTTCAAAACTCAATGAACTTTCCACTTAAAATTTTCTCCTTCAATCACTCACTGGGAAATAACATGTGTTCATCTACCATTTTATCGGCAATGGCTTGGGCATTCACTTGATACTTTCCTTCATCAATAAGCTTTTGTAAACGAGCCACTTTTGCTTCATTTACATCTTCTGTATTGGTTGCAATGTCTCTTGCTTTTTGCATAAGTTGTGCTCTTTCTGAAAGATTAACCTTTGATGAGCCCGCAAGCTCAGCAGCTGTTGTCGAATTGGCTTGCTTATTGGTCTTTACGGACTCTAACGGATTCGATTTTGCAGCATCGACATTCGTTAATTTAGGCCCTATTGAATTGTTTACTTTCATATTTCCTCCGCATCCTTGCCTTTTTATATAGTATCATACTGATACACATTGCCGCAATGCAATCTTATTATTGACTCTTTAATCTAGGAATATTTTTCCCATCCCTATTGCTTTTCAAGACTTTGGGGCTAGATTTTTCAAGAGGTAAAGCACCATTATTAGCTAAGGGTTGCTGTGGTCTATGGTAGGGGGAATATTTTTCAAGCATTTGTTTATATATGATCTCTTTAAAACCTACCCCACCACGCTGAGACCACTTATCCACATAATTCTCATAAAGTTTATCATTATAAATTCTTTCCGCCATTGTTGGTTGTGAGTATTTTGAATATTGTATTGTCGACCTCATTGCTTTAACCATCTCACTCAAAAATTGTCGTTCATACAATTCAGCAGCTTTTAGCATTTTTTGTTCCATTGCTTTCTTTTGCGTTTGTGATTGTAGATCTATTTGCTGACGTAGAGGTTTTAAATTCTTTTTTAGTGAGTGCACTTCTGAGTTGTTTTCATAAGCTAAGGCAGAATGGGTTAGAGAAAGTGAAAATAAAATTACAAGCAAAGAATTTGGTAATTTTATGAAGAAAAAAATGAGGGAAAGTGAGCCAGGAACTAATAATCGTGCATCCTGCACTTGATCTAACAAACTCAACACACCGTCAATCCTTGACTGTGACCGATTTGTTCCCCTGTTTCCTGCGCGAAACTGGTGTCTCTTGACCATCCTTGGCTTTGGCTCTCTAACTCACTATCCCCCCCGAGGACTTTACACATCCATGTGTAAATGTCTCCTAATTCTATTTTAATATAAAAAGTGTTTCGTTCTAAAACATAAGGTTGAAAACTGGCCATTGTATCTGTCATAAAATTTCCAGTTCTCCTTGAAGGGCTCCTGCCGCTTTTATGTTTTGCAGTATTGTAATTAAATCTTTGGGCGAAACTCCCAGTCTATTCATAGACTTAACTATGTCTTTCACATTTACTGACTCATCGAGTTCAATAACTTTATCACTATCTTTACTAGACTTTGAGCCACCCACTTTTAAAGTTAAATCACCATGACTTATGGCTACTTTTGAAATCTTAACACCCTCACCTATGACTACAGTCCCGGTCTTTTCGTTAACAACGACTTTAGCTCGTGTATCTGGTTCAATATCTATATTCTCAATAACAGCCAAAAGCTCTACACCTTTACCCTCAAAAGAAGAGGGAGAAACAACATCGACAGTTGCGCCATCAATAGCTGTTGCATATTTACCTGTTAATTCAATATTAATTCGTTTAGCTACTCGAGCCGCCGTTGTAAAATCGGGGTTGTGTAAAGTCATACGAAACATTTTACGACCAGAAAATTGATCTCCGATATCTCTTTCTATTATCGCCCCATTAGGAACTCTTCCTACAGTTTCATGTACGCCGCTTTGGCTATAACCAACCAACAGAGAACCTTGAGCTACAGCGTAGACTTGCTGGTCAGCGGCTCGCAATGGGGTTTGTATTAAAGTTCCACCTTTTAAACTACTGGCGTCACCCAATGTATTAACTGTTACATCAATGCGATTACCTGACCTAGCGAAAGGTGGAAGTTCCGCAGTAATTATAACTGCCGCTACATTCTTGCTAGCGCCTGATTTATCGCCAATTTTCATTCCAAGTCTATCTAGCATTCTAACAATACTCTTATTTGTGTATTCTGCTTTACCATCACCTGTCCCGTTTAAACCAACGACTATACCATAGCCAACGAGCTGGTTGCTACGGACTCCCCTGATATTAGTTATATCTTTTAATCTCGCAGCTTTAGATGTTATAGCAAAAGCTAAAATTATCAGGCAGGTTTGTAACAACAAAAAGGTTTTCATAAGGTTTCCCTTCGTTTTTTGCTTACTATATCAAATTTAGGATCTAACAATTTCGTTGAATTAATTCCATCTTCTGAAAAGTCCTCAGCTCTAACAATACCAGTGACAATGACTTTATATTCTCTTTTTCCAATCATAAAAGGCTGTGACCCCTTTATACGATAATTACCGTCAACTAATCTCTCAACAATTCTAGTTGGTACGGTTTTCACAGGGAATGCGGATTCATATTCTGGTTTTTCTTCGTCTTTACTATTAGTGGATGAAGCAGTTTGTTGATTTTTTTGATTGCTATCCGCCTTCTTAGCTGCACTATCTTTTTTGGCTTTAGCAGCATTTTCTGCAGCCACACGACGAGCTTGAGCCTTCCTCTTCGCTGAAAGTAAATTTAACAGATCAACAATAATTTTTACTTTTGACTCTAATTGCTCCTTAGGTTCTCCATCTATTCGAATAGCTAATGGGTCCCCAATCATTCTCATTATATTTTGTGAAAAGAGATACGCACCTTGACCTTCCATTATCCAAAGAGATCCTGAGCTATCTGCCAATTGTGAATCACTTTCTAATTTTGATCTCGTCGTTCTTTTGTATTGACGTCTTGGACCATTCAAATAGTTTTGATTTTCAGAAAATTTTGTTCCATAACTGGTAGCCGGTTTTTGTTCAGCCATTTGTTTTGATGCGTCTTCGCCTCTTAAAAAAGATTTTAATTTCTTTCCGAAGTTTGCACACCCCGATAAACTTATAGTTAATAAAAAAAGTGTTAATAACTTTATCACTCTATTTTTACCTCACCTTTATTTATAACTTCTCCAGAAACTATTTTATTAGTTTTCAAATTTTTAACATTTACTGTGTCACCTATAAATGCATCTTGTTCTGCTTGACCTAAAGTTGAGAGCTCAAATACTTCATTGCCAATGACTAGCTTAACAATCTCCCCTCTCTTCAAAGCTTTCTCCCTATAAATATTTCTTTGCCAAACGATAGATCCTGTACTCATAGTTTGTGATGATTGTTTTCCGTAAATATCAGCTAATTGTGGAGTGCTGTCATATGAGAAGGTAATGTCTTTTTCTTCTAATATAACATTCTCTTCGGTAAATCTTTCGTGATATGCCATGGCTTTTTGAACAACAGGGACTTTTTTGTAAACTCGCAAATGCCCTGATAACCAATACTGTTGAAAATTTTCGTTTATTTTTTTGATATAAATAGGAATTGTAAAATTCCCTTTAGAAAGTTCTTTTCCTACCTCAACATTCCACTCCTCTATTTGGTCTGTATTTGAAATCACAGGCAAACTTAACATTTGAATTTTTAGATTACATTCTTTACAAAATGCACTCCATTTATTTTTAAGTTCTTTTTCAATCTGTTTTTCATCGAAATTTTTAGTTCTTATTCTAACTAAAACTTCATTAGGAATAACAATTTTAACTTGATTTAATTGATCTTTGCTCAAATGTTTACGAAAAGCCATAGCGATTGCAGAGCTAGAAAAAACTCTTTTTTCTCCTTTACGTGGTGCATTTCCAAGAACAACTTTGGATAGTCGTGCTTTTGTAAGGTCTGGAACATTATTAAACTCACTAATCAAACCCAAATTAATATTTTTTTCTTTTTGCAGTTCAATCAATGGCCTTACTCGAATAATCGCTTCAGCAAAGAGAGTATTTGAAAAAATTAGCAATGAAATAAATAAAAAACTTTTAATCATTTATTACCTTAAATTATTCATGTATTGCAACATCTGGTCGGAGGCTTGAATAACTTTAGAATTAGTTTCATAAGTTCTTTGAGCTCCAATCATATTTACCATTTCATCTACAATATTCACATTACTCGTCTCTAATTGTCCCTGAGCTAAATAGCCTAAACCATTGGCTCCAGGTACCCCTTGTTGCGGCAAACCACTTGCATTTGTTGGTATGAATAAATTTTTGCCAATACTTTTTAGGCCAGCAGGGTTTACAAAATTAACTAGTTGAATTTGACCTACATCTTGAGGAACCGTATTAAGCCCAGTTATAAATCGAACGCGACCATCTCCTGTAATTTCCACACCATTTGCATTAGCAGGTAAGGCAATTTCTGGCTGAAGAATATTACCATTTTTATCCATTAATCTTCCACCGGGGCCTTTTTTTAAGGAGCCATCTCTTGTATAAGCTATTTGCCCACTTGGTAATTGAACCGGTAAAAATCCTGAACCTTGAATTTCTACATCTAATGCATTTCTAGTTATAGCTGTAGATCCTTGTGCAAAGTCTCTCTGTATGGAGTTTGTCTTAACACCCAATCCCACTTGAACACCGGTTGGAGATAGTGAATTAGCTCCTGTAGAAGCGCCAGGCTCTTTAATTGTCTGGTACATTAATTCTTCAAATTCAGCACGAGCTTTTTTAAACCCAGTGGTAGAAGCATTTGCAATATTATTTGCAATGACATCCATATTTGTTTGTTGGGCTTTCATCCCCGTTGCCGCTGTATTTAATGATTTAATCATTTACACCTCTCCTACCTAAGTTTTGGCACCACATTCACTAGTTTCTCATTCATAGAGTCAAAAGCTTTTATCGCTTGTTGAGTACTTTCAAAGGTTCGGGTGGCATTAATCATGTCTGTCATTTCCGCAACGACATTGACATTACTTGCTTCTACGAAACCTTGATGAACCTGGGCTTCTTCTGCAATTAACAAAGGCTCATTATAATTGTCTTTTAATGTAAAACTATTCTGACCAGTTGGCTTAAGTGCTTCTTTATTTTTAATATCTACTAAAGAAATCTGTCCCACTTCATTGCCATCAGCAAAAATTTGTCCAGAATAAGAAATAACTATATTATTTGAATTCGTTGATGCTATACGTCCTTGAGGATTTGCACCTGGTGCACCAGCTAATAAAACAGGAAAACCTTGTTTTGTAACCAGGCGTCCGTCAACATCTCTTTTAAATGAACCATCTCTAGTTAATCTTACTCCATCAGGGGCGAGCACTTCAAAGTAGCCACTACCTTCAATAGCTAAATCAAAATTATTGCCAGTTGGCTTCAGTATCCCCTGAGTATGATCTACATAAGTACCCGCAGCATTGACATAAGCTTTATCTCCACCTTGCATATCATAGAAACTTTCAATCGATGCAGGAACTTTAGGAACTTGAATAACGTCAGGGATTTTTTCATTTGCCGTCAGGTATTCATTAAACACCTGCTTGCTTTTTTTAAAAGCTGTTGTATTTGTATTAGCAATATTATTGGCGATAGTATCTAGCTTTGAACTTTGTGCAATAGCTCCACTAACGGCCGTATATATACCTTTTGTACTCATTTCACTCCTAATAGCTAGGAAAACTTTTTTCCCATAATTAAACAGAGCAAGTGTTGTGCCATGAGTAAAATAGCTAAGCCTGATGTGTAATTTCCATTTAAAGTAAAAGAGTGGCGTCAAAGTTCTGTCACCATCGAAAAAATCATGACGTAAAACTAGACTTTAGTTTAACATACCTGGTCTATTCAAAAAGTCTTAAATATTTAATAATAGATAAATCATGTTGAGAATTTTATTAACTTTTTTATTATTTTTTGTAACTATCGATAGTTTTTCTGCCGTTGACAATTCAGCTATTGTTACATTTAAGCAAATTGCTAATGAATTACAAAAAGAGCGACATGAACGTGCCAAAAAGTTAAGGGAAAAGCAAAACTATATCCTTAGAAGTAATAAAAAAAATAGCAATGAAAAGAAAAATTATAATACTTCAGCTTTCAGCCCTGTTGATCAAAAACCAATTTTTGATATTCCAGTTACTTATAATAATGAAGTTAAAAAGTGGATTCGATACTATCAAAACGAAGGAAGAGAATGGTTTAAAAAACGGTTGGAGAGAAGTAATAAGTATTTGCCAATTATGCAGCAGGCACTGGAAGAACAAGGGCTACCTCAAGACTTAGCCTATATATCCCTTATTGAAAGTGGTTTTTCCGCTCACGCTGTAAGTACAGCAGAAGCTGTTGGATATTGGCAGTTTATTGAAGCAACAGCTAAGAGATATAAACTAAAAATAAACTGGTGGTTGGATGAACGAAGAGACTTTATAAAAAGTACGCGAGCGGCTGCAGGATATCTTGGTGATCTTTATAAAATGTTTAACTCCTGGTATTTGACAGCCTCTGCCTATAATATGGGTGAAAATAGGTTGAGAAGACTTATCAAAAAACATCAAATAACAGATTATTGGACCTTAGCCAGTAAAAGTGATTTCCCTGAAGAAACAAAGCAATACATTCCTAAAATGTTAGCGGCTTTACTTATCTCAAAAGCACCTAAATTGTATGGCTTTAAAAATTTGAAACTTATGCCTCCGTACAAATATGAATATATGTTTGTACCGGGCGGAACTGATTTGCACACTTTAGCTAATTATATTGGTGTTCATAAAAAACATTTAAAAAAACTCAATCCTGAATTAAAAATGGGATTTATACCTGGTTTTGTTAACAGTCATAGAATAAGAGTACCAAAGGGATTTCAAAGAAAAGTTTCTAGTTATATAAGGTCCCAGTTAAAAGCAACAAATTAATCATTCACTACCGCCCCCACCACCATCATCTACATTACAAAAACAACTGGTATGTACAACTCTATAACTTCCATTTTGACATTGAAGTAACGTCCTGCCACCATTATTGCAGTTAAAACTATAACCATTTATGGGACCGCAAAAGCTACCATCACCATTATTACAAGTTCCATAACGACTTTTATAAACGGGACAGGCTTGCACAGATACAGAATATCCATCGATCTCACTTCCCAAATTAAAGGTACTAGCACTAAAATTTTTCATTTCACTTTTTGGTACTAATCTTCGATAATCCAAAACTTTATTTACTTCATCATATTGTGGTCCATAAGCACCCGCTGCACACGGTTTACGTTCTGGATTTACAAGGAGCTGTGCTCTTCGACTTACTAAAGTATTACCTCTGGCATCCGTAACTTTGGCATAATAATAACCACCATCAGAAAGTTCTGAGCTAGATTTAGAATAAGTTGTATTTGTACTTCCTAACTTTACATCTCCATCTTTTGTTGCCTTATACCAAGAATATTTTAATGGCATCTCACCAACAGCTACATATTTGAAAGCAAAAGGAAGTCCCTTGCTAGTTTGTTGATCTAAAGGCTCATTAATCTTGCTAAAATAACTACTATTACCACCGGGCCTTGGGTATTCTGTGTTGCCTGGATTACTAGTGTTACTTCCGCCCCCTGGAGTTGCCGTTGTTGTACCTCCAGTGACAAATCCTCCACCGCCATTTGAAGAAGAAGAACCACTTGCAGGGCTACTACCTTCGGTGCCTGAGGAGATTGTTGTTGGTGTTGCAGAAGTTGTAGATCCATTTTCTGATTGAGAACAATTATCACCTGTGCAAACTTCTGGTTCAAAGTTGTCTGAACTACAGCCAGAGATAAAAAATATTAATAAAAGGCTAAACTTTAAAAGCAAATATTTCAAATTTGACTCCCCCAATAATAAACCAAGCAAAATTGAGGCCTATCTATAGAGAATTTATCGGTATTTTAGTGTTAAGACTCAAGCTATTGCCTATTCACTAAACGTATTAATATGATACAAGTATTTACTATAGAAATACTTGTATCTATACCCAAAGCGATGGAGTTTGCCTGGGTATAAACTCTTATAGGAGTTTTTGTGTGGGAATAGTGGTCTTAAAATTTGGTGGAAGCTGCTTGGCAACGCCTGAAAAAATTAAAAAAAGGGCAGAACAAATAAAGGAATTTTATCAGCGTGGAAACAAAGTTATTGTTGTTGTTAGCGCCATGGGCCAACAAACAAATGATTTAGTTAAATTAGCTTATCAAGTTTCTGAAGCCCCTCATAGACGTGAATTAGACATGCTCCTCTCAACTGGTGAACGTATATCAATGGCCTTAATGTCTATGGTATTAAACGATATAGGTTGTCCAGCTATCAGTTTTACTGGCAGTCAAGCTGGGATACTCACAGAAGAACATCACAATAATGCTAGAATAAAAGAAATCAAACCCATTCGTGTTGAGGAGGAACTTAATAAAAATAAAGTAGTTATTGTTGCTGGATTTCAAGGAGTCAACCCCATCACCAAAGAAGTTACCACACTGGGACGAGGTGGATCAGACACCACGGCATTAGCGCTAGCTAAGCACTTTAAAGGAGATTGTTACGTATATAAAGATGTACCTGGAGTTTGTAATGCGGACCCTAACATATATAAAAATGCAAAAACAATTCAGAATCTCTCACATGATCAACTTATTGAACTTTGTCAGTCTGGGGCTCGTGTCTTACACTTACGAGCTGCCGAGTTAGCCAAGGAAATTAACTTAAACTATCGTATCGTTGATGCTGATAACCCTGGCCTATTTAGTCAACTAACAAACACCAACAATCCTCTATTTAAAGCAATATCAATTGTAAATGAAGTAAGTGTTATTAAAAAAGATTTTGATTTTCATAATTGGCTTGAAGATATGAGTTTAAATTTTCCACACACATTTAATATTAAAGACCAAATTTGTTTTTGGGGAGATTTGGAAGTAATTTCACCTATTCATAAAATGTTACAAGAGCAAAATATTAATTTTGTAAAGTCCATGAGTTTTATAAACTTAATCTGTGAAGGAAAAGAAACTGAGAGAATCTTATGTTCAACCGATAAATGCCAAGAAATAGCAAGAAATTATGAGACCTTTTTAAATTCTTAAATTCACATTCCTCCACCGCTATCTTCACAATAACATTGACCGTGAACATATTGATATTTACCACCCACACATTGATAAGTAAGCTCTCCAGAACAGTTCTCAAAGATTGTAGACTGACATGTTAACTCTAAAATATGCGTTGCCGGTGTAAATTCAAGGTTTATAGTTTTATGGCGATATCCAATATGAACATACTGCTTTTGAACTATCAATGTTTGGTTATAGCCATCTACTAGTCCATATTCTCCAGCAGGACAAGGTAAATCAGACGGGCGAATTTTAACGACGGCTGTGCGACTAGTTAAAATATTTCCCTCTGAGTCTTCAACTGTTGCAAAGTACTCACCGGCATCTAAAGTAGAAGATGAAATTTTTGAAAAAACAGTTGAGTTGGTTCCGATAACAGTTTTTCCATTTTCTGTTTTCTTATACCACGTATATTTTAAAGGAAACTTACCGATGGCAACAAATTGTAAGGCAAAAGGTTTTCCTTCCCAAGTGTAAGTGCTTTCTGGTTCGGTCATTTTTGAAAAGAATTGAAAATCGTTTTCATCATAATCACCATATTTTATGATTCTCTTAGATGATTCACTTGTTGAACCCTCGTCTACATTTCCACCAGAACTGGCAAATCCACCTGATCCTCCACTTGTACTTGTGCCCGTTCCTGAGCCAATCCCTATAGGTTGTCCAACTTCATTACCACTATTTGTACTCGCTGGATTTCTTGCTGTTGAATTGCTTTGTCCATAGGCTATGTATTGTACCGAAGCTGGATCAAATTCTTCATTGGAAGCTACATTATTACTTTCCTCATCTGGGTTTAATAAATCACCGCAGGCATTTAACAAATATGCCACTGCAAATGCCATAAGTGCCCAGCGCAATGCTTTTTTAATTGAATGTTGAATATGCCATTTAAATAAATTCATTTAAATCTCAAACCCCTTAGCCTCCACCGCCATTATCTTCAACACAATGGCAAGTATTAGAAATCAATTTAAATTTTCCATTCTGACATTGGTACATAACTAAGCCAGAAAATGACGAACAATAACCAACACCAGTACCTATCATAAAATTAATGTTGCATTTCATCGTGTAGTAACCAGTGTCACTAGTTGGTTTAATAGATTGAATAGCGTATTTATCACGATTTATTAAATAAGGCTTTTCGTACAAAAAATTCCAATCCAGCTGACCGGCTCTGTCAAAAGAGTAGCGTGGAGCATATTCTTCCGCATCACATGGGTTTCTACCGGGAATTACATGTATTTGAGCCAAGCGACTTTTTATTTTCTTGCCATTGCCATCAGTCACTTCAACATAATAGCGACCTTGATGAGTAAAGTTTGTATCAATCTCATAAAAATAAGGCATATTATTGCCAATCTCAACAAAACCATTTCCTGTATCGCGATACCATTGATAGGTTAGCGGGTAAGTACCATTTACAATAAACTGCAAAGTAAAAAAACTTTCGGTTTCGACAACTTTATCTGTCAATTGATCGATGATTAAAAATTCTTTGGTGTAAGTTTCATGTTGATCGTAGTCATTATTAAAATTAGTTCCTCCACCGCCCGCAAAGCCAAAATTCTGGTTGTTTTCACCATTGGTAGAATTGCCCTCGCCATTGCCAGAGCTAATAGCTGTTGGACCAGAGTTCGTATTTGAACCATTGGCAGTATTAGAACTTGAGGTACCGCTGCTGGTAGCCGTTCCTTGTGCATTATTCGAGGCACTCTCCGCCGAACAATTGTCTTCAGGGCAAGGATTGTCAAAAGCATCGGCACAACCTAATTGCAGTCCGGCCATAATTAAAGCAGTTAACCATAATTTTGAATTTAAAAGCTTAATTATTTTGATTTGAATCCCCTTTCCCTTAAGTTATTAATAAAAGCAAATGAAGGGCCATTTCTACTCTTAATTATCGGAATTACTAAGATTTAACTTAGACATATGTCAGAGAAGTAGACGTCTCAATGTGGAACGACAGCGAATAGCCATATCTGTATAAATCTAATAAATTACTAAATTTAAAAAACATTTATCTAAAATACATTTATGAGTCGGTTGGACAATAATCGATATCAAAAAGAAGCAAAAAGAAACAGAGTCTAATGTTTTACTTCTTTTGTCCGATTAGTAATATGTTTATAAGCAGGATGTATGATTATTAAACTTTTTTTTACTCATTCCAAATTAATAGAATTGAAGCCTATTCTTTTATTTCTGATTTTATCCTTTTTAAGCATTGGCTGCAAACTTAATGATAATAGCTTACAAGGAGAGTATGGTTCTAATCTTCCTCCAGAAACTGATGATTTACCACCTCTATTGGATCCTCCTGTATTGCAATCTCTTGATTCTCAGGTAGTTTCTGATACGGAAATCAAACTCACATGGAACAGCACCGGTAGCGGCAACTTCATTATCGCCTATCAAATTGGTTCAACTCCTCCTAGTGATTGTGAATCAGGTACTATAATTTCTAATGTCTCATCATCGCCCTATACAGTGAGCGGTCTCAATAATAATAATACTTATAGTTTTAAAGTTTGTGGGACAAACGGTAAAATTTTTTCGACAGGTAGAATTGCGAGTGCCAAGACGATGACTTATTGTGGCTATCGTAAAGACCGAGTTCCTTATGCCAACAGTGGTGATTCAGGAATTGATGGCTCTACCGAAAATAAAGCTTTTACCATTTGTACATCCGTTCAATTAACTACCATTTCATCAAATCTAGACAAATATTTTAAGTTAGTTTCTGATATAGATTTGTCAGATGTATCTACCCCCCCACATGTAACAGGATCATTTACTGGAACATTTGATGGTCAAGGCCATCTCATAAAGTATTTTACGGGAACCAGTTTATTTAATCAGTTAGGGACCGGTGGAGTCATTAAGAATATAGGGATGGTCGGCGCCAGTAGCTCTACTTCAAGAGGTTTACTTGCTGAAGTTGTA
>JAGRAE010000078.1 GCA_020435005.1 Bdellovibrionales bacterium | reverse complement strand
GGCATTGAGAAAGGCCCTATCAGGATGTAAAGGCCAACATAACTTATCCTATCTGCTGGAAGTAGTAATTTACCTCCAAAAATAAACATCTAAATGTATAGTTCATCTTAACCGAAGGCCATTCTGCCCGGGCAAAGAATTTAAAGTAAAACACTTAAAAATTCCTTAACTGAATACCATTGTGATTAATCAAAAAAATATATAAAGCAAGCCACAAAAAGTTTTCTTTACTGTATACCAACTATTTAAATCACTACATCACTGTCACTTTTGCAATGAAGGCAAGTAGACATCTAGACATTCATAAAATATTTACTCATATAAGCCTTTTACATTCCATTAATCATTTACAACACCGCTACAATGGACAGCAAATATTAAACGCGTGGAAAGCTTTCCCTTAGTTTTGCATATTTTTTCTGAATATTGTGACTTTGTGGGTTTGGTAAACAATGTCGAGCTGCCAGTGACGAGCTATCCATTCAATACTCTGGGGTTGGAAAAAAACAACATGAGTGGGATCACTGCGATATCCCCAAGTTGAAAAATCTAAATCTCTGGTCAAAACGCTCGTGCCAATAGCGAGAAAGGCATTCGGCTTGAGCATATCCATCATTTTTTCTAATTCCTTACGAGGAGAGTGACAATGCTCGATAACTTCTAAGCAGGTTATAAAATCATATTTCACATCGAGTACACTTTTGTCGTTGGCAAAAAAGGGGTCCCAAGTATTCACCTGAAATCCTTGTTGCTTCATATATTCAGAAAAAGCCGGCTGAGGTCCTGAGCCAAAATCCAAACCCACGGATCGTGGTTTTAACTTTTCTTTTAAAGGCAACCATAAATTATTGATGTGATACAAATAACCCTTTTGCTGCAAATCGTTATTGTGAAGCTCATATCGTTGCTTTTCTTCAGCAAAACTCAAGTAATTTTCAGGTGACAAAAATACCAAGCTACAATCAGGGCAAGAAAAATACTCCCAATCAAAAATATTTCCATTAATTTTTTGATTCGTGGAGAAAAAAGTGTGAACTCTTGTCTGATAGCATAAAGGGCAAGCATTTTCCATCATAGTCACTGGACTTGTAGCATAGGATTTGGGATTATGAAAATATTATTAACATGTTAGGATAAATACCGTGAAAGCAAACAACAAAGGTGGATTAAACTGGGTCATCGCAGCAGGTGTTGTCGGCGCTGATATAGGGACATCGATTTTTTATGGAACAGGCATTTTATTTCCTATAGTGGGATATCTCGCACCTGTTTTTGTACTTACAACTTGCCTAATGATGTGGCTATTCAAAGCCACCTATCAAGAAGGCCTTGCTCTCAGTCCTTACAATGGTGGCGCTTATTCAATGATATTAAGAACCATCGGACGAAGATTTGCCGTTGTCGCCGGGTCTTTAACTTTTGTTTCTTATTTAGCTACAGCTGCAGTTAGTGCATTATCTGGTTCCCTTTATTTTTCTTCACTCTTTGACAAAGGCTTAGCCACTCCCACCATCGTTTTATTATCTTTTATTCCAATTACCTTATTTGGCTTGTTAAACACCAAAGGTATTAAAGAGCCTGCTAAATTAGTTACTGTCATTGCTGGTTTACATTTTGCCTTATTACTAATCATAGGCATTTGGGGTCTTGGCTTTTTAGCTTTTAACTATGAGAGCATTGATTTTGCAAAATTCCAAAAAATCACCCCTTCAGGTGAAATTACTTTAGCCATGTTAATGTATGGATTTGCCGCTGCCTTTTTGGGAATCACAGGCTTTGAATCAGCCGCCCAAATTGTAGAAGAGTTGGAGCAGCCCGCACTCGAAACCGTTAGAAAATTGTATAAAACTGTAGTTATTTTAGTCTCGTTAACAGCACCACTAATTTCTTTTTTATGTTTGCTGTTGCTAACCCCTACTGAAGTTGAAAATAGTCTTGATTACTTGTTATCTAGTTTGGCTAATAAGTTGGGTGGAAAAGCTTTGCTAGGCATCATTGTTGTCGATGCCACCTTAACACTTTTTGCAGCGGTGAATACGGCATTTGTTGGCTTTATTGGACTCGCTACCACGATGGCCAAACAGGGAAACTTGCCACAAATCTTACTTTATCGAGTAGCTCATAAATTTCCCAATATTCAAGGCTACCCGTTAATTGCTATTCCCTTTGCTATTGTTGCAATGACTATGTCGGCCCTCGTTGCTGGTGAGGTAGAAATTGTGGCAAAAGTTTACGAAATTGCCTTCCTTGGAGTTATGGTTAGCTTTTGTGTAGGCGTTGTTTTAATGAGAAACAGAGACAAGCGCAAAAACTTGCCTTCAAAATATCTTTCGTCATGGATTTTAAAAATCTATAATTTGCAGATACCAGTAACTCCACTAGCCTCTGGTTTAATTTTAGGTTTTGCTACCCTCACCCTTATGTCTCACGCTCACTCTGACGTCATGTTAATGCTGGTGACATTGTTTGGCTCCGCTTTGCTAGCCATGGTTTATTATCGTTGGGGAGTTTTAGAGAGTCGTTTAGAAACCAGAACAGATCTGCGCTTGGGTATTGGCAAATACGCCTCCATTCAAGATTTACCCGAAGACCTACCCAAACATATATTGTGCACGGGAGGTACAGGGGCTCGTCGCTTAATTAACACGGCTCTTAAACATATTATTAAAAAAACGAAAGATCCTTTTGAATTAGTAATTTTTCACGCTGAGGACGGTAAAGATCCTGAGGGTTTCTTTTTTGAGTTGCTGCAAAGAGTTGTTTCTCAACAAATTGCCCCCATTTATAACAATGATTTTATTCTCACTGTAAAAATCGTACCAGGGTCTTTACCTGAAGGTTTACACTTACTTAAAAAGAGTTATAAATTTGATACTATAATTTTGGGAAGTGGTAGAGACCCCTATGCCAGCAAAAGAATTGGTGAAGAACTTTCCGAAGAGTTAGAGGTCACCGTGGAATACTTGGCTGGTGTATAAACAAGAAAGGAATTTAAAATGGCTAAGAAAGTAATAATGTATGTAAAAGATTATTGTCCCTTTTGCACGCGAGCTAAAGCTCTGCTTGAAAATAAACAAGTTGAATTTGAGACAATTAATTTAGAAGGAAAAGAAGAAGAGTACACTCAACTCAAAGCTAAAACAGGAATGCAAACCGTACCACAAATTTTTATTGGAGATCATTTTGTAGGTGGGTATAGGGAGTTAGCGGCTTTTGAGGCGACTGGAGAATTGGATCGCCTTTTACACTCTTAAACACAAGATCAGATTATGAAACGAAATTACTCTCAAAAGAATGTGGGAATTCTTGGTGGTGGGCAATTAGCTCGAATGCTCGTCCTCAAAGGTCATGAATTAGGATTGCGCATGCATGTTTTGAGCGAACATGAAGATGACCCTGCAGCACAAGTGACAAGATATTGGCACAAAGGTTCTTTAAATAATAAAAAGTCACTTATTTCATTTTTAAAAAATGTTGATGTTACAACTTTTGAAAGTGAATTCTTGGACGCTCAACTTTTACAGTCCATAAGCAAAGAACATCAATTCCAAATTTTTCCAAGACCTCATCTAATGGCACGACTTCAAGATCGCTTGAACCAGAAACTTCTATTGAAAAAACATTCTATGCTAACCTCAGAATTCATTGAATGGAAGACAGATTTAACATGGGAAAATTTGAGTCAATACTCTAAAGATGGAATCGTAATAAAAACTCGTCGCTTTGGTTACGACGGATACGGTACTTTTATTGTAAAATCCAGTAAAGACTATGAGAGTTTTATTAAACATGCTGAAGAAAATGAACACGGCTATATAATTGAACCCTTCATTCACTTCAAAAGAGAACTATCTTTGATTTGTGCTCGCAACAAAATGGGACAATTTATTCATTTTCCACTTGCTGAGAGTTTTCAAAAAGATGCCAGATGTTTTTGGGTGAAGGGGCCGGTAAAACACAGTCTAGAAAAGGATCTTATAAAAAGATGTCATCGTTTTTTAAACTCCATTAATTATGTTGGGGTCATGGGCATTGAGTTATTTGATAATGGAAAAGAAATTTTAGTTAACGAATTAGCACCGAGAGTACATAACACTGGCCACCACAGCTTAGACAGTTTAACCTATGACCAATTTACCTATCATTTATTATGTCTTGTTTCTGCCGATCTACCTCTGCCAGAACTTGTTGCCCCTGGTTTTGCTATGGTCAATTTACTGGGCGAAAACACTAAGAATCCAAGCTGGGAAATACCTGCAAAAGCGCAAATTTATTGGTATGGTAAAGAACAGAATAGGCCCGGAAGAAAAATGGGCCATATAAATTCAATCGCTAACAATCCAAAAGCAGCGCTTAACCAAGCTCTCAAAGCACTTAAGGAGTTTTCATTATGATTCAAGTTGGAATAATTATGGGCAGTGATTCAGATTTACCAACTATGCAGGGAGCTATTGATACCCTTAAGAATTTTGGCGTCAATTTCGAAGTAAAAATTGTTTCCGCCCATCGCACACCAGAATATATGCAAAATTATGCTAAAAAAGCAAAATCACGAGGCTTAAAGCTTATTATTGCCGGAGCTGGTGGGGCCGCACATTTACCAGGAATGGTAGCTTCATTAACTACTTTACCTGTAATTGGTGTACCTATTCAGGTTGGAAAATTAAAAGGTCTAGATGCTTTATTATCAATTGCCCAAATGCCTAAAGGCATTCCCGTGGCGACTATGGCCGTAGATAATTCAGTAAATGCCGGACTCCTGGCTGTAAGAATATTAGCCATTTCCAATAAAATTCTTCACAAGAAGATAGTCAATTTTCACAGATCACAAAAACAAAAAGTACAAAAGGCTAACCGCCGTGTATCAAAAAGTTCCAGGATCTAAAATGACACACTATTGCCACCTATTTGAATCTGGAATCTATTGAAAAAAACTAGACCTTCGTAAGCTGCCTTTAACTCAATCAGAAAATTTATAAGCCGATAATGTATTTGAGTTATTTTTAAAGGAGCAAATATGTCTGAAGATAAAAAGGAATGCATAGTTGTAGCTGAGGATTCTCCACCGAACAGAAAAATACTAGTACATTTACTAGAGAAGCTAGGTTACGAAGTTGAAAGCTGTGAAGATGGAAGACAAGCTTGGGAAAAATTAGAAAGTGGTGAACTTGAAAATGTTGTCGCTGTACTTTCTGACATTATGATGCCTAATATGGACGGACTTCAACTACTAAAAAATGTTCGTGGTCATGAGAGCTTAAAAGAATTGCCCTTTGTATTGATTACAGCTGTTTCTGATAGAGAATACATCATGCAAGCCAAAGAACACAAAGTGAATGGTTACATTCTTAAGCCCGTTACCTTTCAAAGAGTTACTAGTAAATTAAAGGAAATTTTTCCAAATAAAAAATTTGATAAACTTGCAAGCTAATACTTTTTGATATTGAAAGGTCCATTTACATGTCTGCGGCAAAGAAAATAACTCATGAATTTATAGTGGATCGTTTAGACGAACTCCCTACTTTGCCGTCTATTGTTTATGAATTGACTCAAGTCATTAATGATCCGATGTCATCCACTAAAGACATTGAAAAAATTATGTCAAATGATCAATCATTAACGACAAAAGTATTAAAGCTTGTAAACTCCGCCTACTATGCCATACCAGGTGGAGTTAGTTCTTTATCAAGAGCTATTGCTTACATAGGATTCGATGCCATTCAACAACTCGTCTTGGGCTCTTCTATAATCGAAGCTCTCGACGTGAAAGGCCCTTCGCAATTTGATATAAATGAGTTTTGGAAACATTCCATTGGCGTTGCCATGGCTGCTGAAACCATTGCCAAAATTACCAGACATGCCATGCCTTCTGATATGTTTACTTGTGGTTTGGTTCACGACATGGGAAAAGTGGCACTCTATACCATTTCTCCAGAATCTGTCGTTGAGATTAGCAACTATGCAAAAGATAAAAAATTAAGTTACTCTGAATCCGAAAAAGAGCTTGAATATCCCAGTCATACATTAATAGGTAAATTACTAGGAGAAAAGTGGTCTTTACCCATAAGTATTCAGGCGGTTATTAAAAATCACCACCAACAAGATGTAAATTTGAGAGGTGGGTTATCAGCAGATTTAAATAATTCTGTAGATATTATTTTATTAGCTAATTTGTTAGTACATGCCTTGAAGTTTGGCAATAGTGGTCATAATAAAGTTTTGGGTGCTCCCAAAGATGTTATGGCAAGATTAGCTATTGATCCACAAAAAGATTTTAAAAACATTGTAGCAGAAATTAAAAAAAGCCTGGATAAGGCAGAAGATTTTATTAGAGTACTTTGCGGTTAAATATATGAGTGAATTAGATTTAAGCCAACTATATGAAACACTTGCTAGCGAAGCCATTGTTGCCCTTATTGCAATCAATGCAGATTCCGGCCAATTGTTATATACAAATAAACTAGCTAACAGTTTATTTGAAATCAACACTCATGAATTAAACAAATTAAATATAAAGCAAATCATACCTCAGGAAGAGAATAAAAATTTTCACCCATTAACCATGGAAATGATTCTTACAGAGGGATACAATCAAGATGTTTTAATTAAAAAATTTAATGGAAACCGCTTTATCGGAAATATAAGTACAAAAAATATTGAAATTAACGACAGCAAAATCACATTGTTTATGTGTTTAGATATCACCATTCAAAGAAAACTCCAAAGAGAGTTAACTTCCAAGCAAGAAGAAATTCAAAATGCTTATCAGGAACTTTTGGCTCAGAATGCTCAGTTAAAGGAATTAGACTTAGCAAAAACACGATTTATTGCTTTAACGACTCATGAATTGCGCACTCCCCTTTCGGCGATGGTCGGCTCTTCTGAGCTTCTCAAGGAAAAACTCTATGATACAGATGAAGAAAGAGAAGAATTTATTTCTATGATTCACGAGCAAGGTTTACACTTGATGGAGTTAGTTAATGATATTCTAGATTTTGCAAAAATTACTTCTGGAAAAATGGATTATTTCATTCACAACCAAGATCTTGTGCCAGTGGTTAAAATGTTAATGGAACAATTTGAGAGTGTGGCTGATGCCTCTAATGTTACTATTGATTTTAAAGATGAAGGTAAAGAATTTATTTGTTATTTTGATGAAGTGCGACTCAAACAAATAGTGTCTAATTTGATTAGCAATGCCATAAAATACAACAAGAAAGAAGGATCAGTTGAAGTTTTCCTTGAAGAAAAAGATGAAAAAATATTTGTTTATGTAAAGGATACCGGGCGGGGAATTCCTAGCGACCAAATAGAACAAGTCTTTAACGAATTTGAAACTCTTGGCAAAGTTGCCAATCACCAAAAAGGGACTGGTCTTGGTATGCCCATCACAAAAAGACTGATTGAGGGTATGGGCGGTGAGATAGATCTCACTAGCGAAGTGGGTGTCGGGACTACATTTTGGGTGACAATACCTACCAAGAAAATCTTAAGTGATGACCTCTACCGCGAAAGAACTGATGATTTCGACCTAGCCGCCTCCTAGTATATAAAATATTTTTTATATTCCTCCCCCCAAACTTTCTCATCAGTCTCTAAAAATTTATTTAAGTCATTAAACTCCGCTGCCGAATCCTCAACCCAGTTTCTTAAAAAATTATTTCCACTCAAGATATCTATAGGCATTTTTTCATTTTCATATTCATAAGGAGGATTTCTCCAAAGGTTCAACTCTGGATATAGATTTTTAAGTGCCTTGAAATAACAAGCAATGAGTCGATAGGGCTGAAATTTTTCTTTCTGATACTTTGGATGATCCACATGGATTTGAATACCTCCACAAACTTTTCCTACGTGTTTGTGAAAGGTCGGTTCAAAATAACAAGGTCTCAATATACATGTGTCTCTTTGCTGAGGCTGTAATCTATAAATTTCTTCAATTACCTTTTTAGGGGCAACGTCTGGGCATCCAAACATTTCTAAAGGAAGGGTCGTACCCCTGCCCTCTGAAAGCAAAGTGCCTTCTATGAGAACGGTTCCAGGGTAGACTTGAGTGCAACTCAATCTTGGAATATTAGGGCTAGGATTTACCCAGGAATAATCTATTGGCCAGTCGGCAATACCCATTTGTCCTGGAAAATAGTTCTCCATATTAATAACTTTATATTCTACATCTAAATTTTTATAATCAATATACCATTTACCAGCCTCGCCAAGAGTTAAACCATGACGCATGGGAATGGGTGCTGCTCCAACAAAGCTAGCAAAAGACATATCTAGCTTATTGCCTTCAATAAATCTTCCTGCAGGATTGGGTCGATCTAATACGACAATTTCCTTCTGCCAATTATGAGCCGCTTCAAGACAGTAAATCAAAGTCGTAAGAAAAGTGTATATTCGACAACCAACATCTTGCATGTCGATAAATAACACATCAATTTCATCAAACATTTTTATCGTGGGTCTGCGCACTTCACCATACAAACTATATACAGGAATATTATATTCTGGATGAATGAAGTCTTCACTTTCAATCATATTGTCTTGTTTTTCCGCCAGTATCCCATGTTGCGGTCCAAAAGCAGCTACTACATTCAACGAAGTTTGATTAATAGCTAGGTCCAATGAATGATTTAAATTTTTATCTACTGAGGCGGCATGACAAAGCCACCCTATTTTTTTATTTAAATAACTATTTTGCAAAGTTTTATTACTCAAAAAAAATTCTAATCCCATTTTCATAAAACACGACCTTTGTCTCGGTTAAATTATCTTTTACTAAATATATAATATTTTAAAATTAAAAGGATTCCTATGAAAACTGCAAAAGATTTAATGACTAAAGATCCCATACTCGTTCAATCTGGTTCAGACGTTCGAGATCAACTTAGAATATTTCTAGACAATGATATTTCTTCAGCCCCCGTAGTCAGTCCGGTAGGTGAAATTCTAGGCTCATTAAATGAAATTGGACTTATAAAATCCTATCTTGTTCATAAAATTCAACAAAAAAACAACCAAAACAATATGAAAGTTATTCACCACAAAGAGTTATTAGATCCTATTGAAATTGTAAAAGAAAGTGATCCCGCCACAGATGTAATTCGGTTGATGATTCATTCTCCCGGACACCGCGTAGTCGTGGTGAATAATATGAGACAAGTGATGGGTGTTGTTAGCCCCAAAGATATTTTAAAATTCCTTGCTGGTGAAAATAGCGCTAATAAATTGTTAAGAGATGAACTCGAAGAAAAGCAAAAAAAGGTTGAGGAGCTTCAAGAAAAACTTCTCGACACACAAAAGGTACTCAATAGCTATCAAGATATATATCAAGATGCACCAACGATGATGCATTCCGTAGACGAACGCGGCAACATCACCATGGCCAATAAAAAAATACATGATATATTGGGCTACAAGCAGGGCGAATTGGTGGGCAAAACCATTTTTGATCTCTATGCAAAAAGTTGTCACGGGCAAGCCACCCTTGGACTAAAACACATTATGGAAGATGGCTATCATAACTCAACTTACTCAACGATGATGACTAAAGATGGTGGGAAAATAAGAGTGGATGTTGTATCTTCGGCACTAAAGGACAAATATGGGAAATTTTTAGGAACTATTTCTGCAAGTCGAGTCATAGACTCCGATGTTCTCTTAAGAGCCCTTAATGGTGTGTTTAGCAAAGATGACATCAATAAAATTGACTTGCAGTCACTATTAAGTGATGAGTTACCTGAAACATTAAAAAAAGAGAAGTAAGACTAAAATGACTATTTTTAAAAAAATCATTGATAAAGAAATCCCGGCAGACATCGTTTATGAAGATGATATTTGTTTGGCTTTTAGAGACATCACTCCTCAAGCGCCACAACACATATTAATAATTCCCAAAAAAGAGATCTCAAGCCTGAATAAAGTTACATCAGAGGACAAAGAGCTCTTAGGTCATATGTTATTGATGGCAAGTGAAATAGCAAAAAAAATAAATATTTCAGAAGATGGATATCGACTGGTAATTAACACGAATTCGCACGGTGGCCAAAGCGTTAACCATTTACACATGCATGTGATTGGTGGCAGACAGTTGTCATGGCCACCAGGTTAATTGGCTTTTTTACTACCAACAATAGCCGATTGAAGAACTTTTTCCTGTTCGCTCATTATTATTTTTAAGACTTCTTCAGGAGGAAGTTCGTAAAGCTTAATTAACTTTTTAATTTTTTTTAAGGGTGGCAAACTTAAACCTCTTTCCATATTGGAAATAAACTGAGGTGAAGTATAACCTAAAGCTTTAGCCACATCTTTTTGTTGTAAACCTAACTTCTCGCGACGTTTTTTAAAGTAGATGCCTAGTTTTTTTGATAAATTATTTTGTGATATAAATAGCAGCTTCATGCGTCAAATGTAACTATAAGTTTAGCCAAAGGTCAATAATTTTTAAGAAAAATATTAAACACTAAATATTTTTTTTTGCAAACCGAGAAATATACAAACAAATTTAGTTTATTTTAATTAGAAAGGAATATTTGTGAAATCTTATTTCTATGATCTGTTTTCCCTTTATAAAAGCCTTTTCCTAAATTTTAATTGGGCCAACAAAGAGAGCTATGGCAACTATTTAGCACAAACTTATTATTATGTTAGCCACTCAAGTCGCATCATGTCTATAGTCGCTGGTCATATGCCTGCAGAACATGAGGAAACACACAAAGCCATATTGCATCATGCATTAGAAGAAAGAGGTCACCAATTTGCCGCCAAAAAAGATTTAGAAAGACTAGGCTATAAACTCTCAAATTTTCCTGAACTTAGTGAAACAAGAATGTTTTGGGAACCTCAGTATTACAAAGCTCAATTTTCCCCCTTAGATTTTTATGGTTATGCCTTAATGTTAGAAGGCACGGCCGTTTTATTGGGACCTAAAATATTAGAAATTATTGAAAATATTCATGGCACAAGAGTGAGTGGCTTTATTAGATTACATTGCGAGGAAGACCCTGCCCACTTTGATGGCTTATTTAAATTATTCGATAAATTTAATGAGCAAGAGCTTAGTGGCATACAGATAAATTGTGAGCAAAGTTTTAAAGCCTTCCAAAATATTTTACAAGCTACTGTTGGCGAAAAAAGTTCATCAAAAGGAGCTTCCCATGCCGCTTAATGTGGATAGAAGCTTGTTTGATTTTTTAATTCTTCCCGGTAAAAATCCTGGCAAAAAGTTACAAGATTTTTACAATAAGGCCTATTTGTTTTGGCGAGAAACCTGGCAAACTTCTTATAAATATTTTGGTTGGGACCCTGATACGGTTTATTCAGACTGGTGGACGAGGCAAGACAACATTGGAGTCTTAACATACGAACAACAGATTGTTGGTACGGTATTTTTTGATGAAAAAGATTTAACTAACTTTACAGCTAGACACGATAGTTACTTTCGAATGTGGTCCGACGAGTCCTTTGAGAAAATCAGAAATCAAATGGGTGCTCAACGCGCCCTTATATGTTCGTTTTTTACACTTGGGAAAGAGTGGCGAAAAGAGAATAAAGGTGTTGATGCTAAATACTTACTAGCTTCTATGGCCACTAAGTATTTTTCAAATACCGATTACGAATTAATGATTGGCACCGTTGTAAAAATGAGTCAGGTTCACACAGTCTGCTATGATTTAGGAGCAAAAATGGTCACTCCCGATGTTGATGAAAAAGGCGTAGTGGTTGACTTGGTTATGTGGCACAGAAATGAAATTGAAAATTTTAATTATCCCAAAGAATCTGATATAATAAAAAACATATGGCCGCGCAATGAACGACATTTAAAAGTAGCTTAGAGGATAGAGATATCATCAAAGTTATGTCGATCTAACTCTTTAACCGAAAAAACAGATAACACACCTTCTGGTTGAGAAAAGTCCATATTAAAAATAGGAAATACACATTTATGGCGGGCCTCAAACCACTTGCCATTTTCTAGTTTATTTTCTGACATAAGATACTTTTTGGTTTCCAGAACAATAGGTTTTTGTCCATTGATGGCTTGCATACATGCTTGTTTCAGTTCTGTTTCTACTTTGCTTGGACGTTTATATAAATCAAAAAACTATAAGCTTGCAATTGATCTAATGTATAGCTAGTACCTTTAAAAAAGTTCTCATTGCAGTAGATTTGTCTAAAATCTAATGTGTAGGCGTCAATAATATCGCCCTCTTCGACCAACTTTGGAAAAATAGAATAATCCCAACCGAATCCCTGAAAAGCGCAGCTGAGTGCTGCATCTAAAGCCAAATCGTTATTTCTGAGTTCTTGTGAGAAATCATTTACGGTCTGACTCATTTTAAGTTTTTTAATCAGTGGTAAAGTCCATTTATAATAATTTTCAGCTTGCTGTAAAGCTCGCTGCTGTTCTTCTTTTGTTTTTAATTTTTCGTAAACTGTGGGGTTTTTAAACGGGATAACTTCAATGCCCTTGTCGCTTAAATTACGGCAGGTCTCTTCGGTTGTTTCTTTATAGTAACTTAACATAATATCAGACAATAACGCGCAGTGCTGTATATTTCAAGCAAATATTATTTATTCACGGGTTCTTTACTGAATTTTAATGTTATCTCCGTGCCCATCTCAAGGGTTTTGTCCAAAGGACTCACTACCGCAATAGTTCCACCATAGATTTCTACGATTTGTTTAACTATGGGCAAACCAAAGCCCGTCCCCAGTTCTCCCGAAGTGCCTTTGCGCTGAGATTTTTTATCCCACTCAAATAGTGAGTCAAAAACCTCTTTAGGTATACCCACTCCCTGATCTTTTATTTTTAAAAAAGTGTCATGGCCTTCTGAGTAAGCGTGAATATTAATTTCGGAATTAGGATTAGAAAATTTAATAGCATTAGATAATAGATTGCCAATAACTTGATATTTTAAAATAGAAGTATTAATCGGTGGAACTTGTAGATTTCTTTCTACTTCAATTTTTAGAACAATAGATTTAAAGGCTAAAGTACTTGAAAAAATATTTAACAAACTATTAAGTAGTTCTCTCATAGTTTCATCAGTTTGATAAAAGTCAGGTCCATTCGTTTTTAAAGCTTCTAGTGCTTTTATTCCACCAACTAACTCTGTTAGGTTATTTATAACACTAATTAGTTTTTCTAAATTTTTAGATTGTTTAACTTCAGGTTTAATAAGTTCTAAATAGCCATGAGTAACAGTTAAATAATTACTAACATCATGAACGAGTATGCGCAGGAGATTCTTATAATTCACTCAAGACATATTATAGATTAAGAATAACTATATCAAATATTTTCTGTTTATCATAATTTTACATAGAGGGGCTAGTGGGCTTAGTTTTTAAAATTAATAATTTAGTTTGACCATCGCTTGAAGAACTGTCTCATCAAATCCTGGCTCTTCTCCACCATCAGGTGCTGGAGTTCCTTTTTTCAAATAGCGGTTGATCGCATAAGACAGCTCAATTCCAGCATAAAACTGATTCTTCTCACTATCCAATACTCTGCCTAAATCCATTAAAAACTGTGGTTGCGTGATCATAAAAAACTTATCTTTATATTCAGGTATAACTCCGGCGGCTAAAAAGCCGGAGAATTGAAAATCAAATTTAGAACTTAAATAAATTGATTTTCCCCAAGACAATACCACTTGCCCACCCACACCTTTTTTAGTGGGGTCGTCTCTCAATACCGGAGCAAAATTAAAGTATTGCATCCCATTGATTTTAAGAGGAAAGTTAAAGCCATAAAAATAAACGGGAGTCCAATTAGAAACATGTTCTAATTCAAATTTCAACTCGACATCCCTTAGCCATTTTGAAGAATAATCATTGCCCGTTATTTTAGATAAGCTAAACATAGGTGAAATACTGCCAAAAAAATCAGACTTATCTTCCTTACCCACACCGCGGCTAATATCATAATAGAAAAATATCGATCCGTACTTCCAAGTACCGTAGTGATCTATAGTTATTATTTCTTTAGAGTAAACTTCTTCAGAATAGCTTTTATAGGTATTGCCAGAAAGAACAGAAAGACTGGCGGAATACACATTTGAACATACGAGTATAATGAGAATCGTTAAGTATCTGGCCTTCATAACATATCCCTAGCACTTGCTTCGTTTTGTTTTATGAAGCAATATGTTGAAAGGAGCAAGTTTTCCCTCTTATTTTGAATAAAAACTATAAATTTTGCGTAAAAAATGCAAAATTCAGAGATGCACCACTTTTAAATCGAGTATTTTATGGGGATTAAAAATCTAAAGTCATACAGTCATGGAGAATTGCAACAGCAACCATCTCTTTTATTTGAAAATACCACATTGGTTTCACCGGATCACAATATTATTTCTGGCTATATATTGATTAAAGGTTCACACATTGCGGGTCTTGGTGAAGGGGCTACGCCTGAAGATTTACTCACTGATGCTACAGTCATAGATGCCAGTGATTTTTTAATAACCCCCAGTTTTATAAATGCTCATTCACATGTAGCTATGAACATGTTTAGGGATTTAGCCCACCAACAAGAAAGCATGATTTATAAGTTGTTTTTTCCCTGGGAAAAAAACTTAGACAAAGAAATCGTGGGCGCTTTAAGTTTTCCATACATTTTAGGTGGCCTACTCAGTGGCACTTCTACCTTTGCCGATCACTATTATTTTGAAGAAGGAATCATCTTAGCCCTTAAAGCCTTTGGTTTAAAAGGTATAATTGGTGAAACCACCGCTGATTTAGGTAGTGCATTTCCTTCATATGATAAGTGGCAAGGTACAAAAAAATGGTTAGAATCTTGGCCTTA
>JAGRAE010000077.1 GCA_020435005.1 Bdellovibrionales bacterium | reverse complement strand
AATGCCACGACGGCATTGAGAAAGGCCCTATCAGGATGTAAAGGCAAACATAACTTATCCTATCTGCAGGAAGCAGTAATTTACCTATGAAAATAAATTTCTAAATGCTTGTTTTTACTTACCAAAGGCCATTGTGCCCTGGCAGAAAATGAAATATTGATCTATCTTTTTTCTAATGAAATATTGATCTATCTTTTTTCCAGTTGATAAATCTAACTGGAATTAATTAATTTCAATACAACTAAAGTCTAGTTACAAAACTCAACCGCACAACTAAGGTCCATATTTTTTAAGAATCCTTAAAAGTATTCAATTCTTTTACGATAAGTATTTGAAATGAAAAAACAAAGCAATTTATTTAACAAAACTGTTCTTTTTTTATTAATCGGATTTAGCCTTAATGGCTGCTCTGTGGGACTTATGAGTATCCGCAGTACTCCTGAAGGAGCAGAAGTCTTACTGGCACGTGAAGGCTCACAACCCGTTAAAATTGGACAAACTCCCCTAAACTTACCTGCTGATAGAGTTAACAATCAGCCCGGGCAAAGTGCACAAATAATTGTGCGTAAAGATGGTTATAAGCAGGAGAACTTTTTAGTTCCCAGAGTTTTGTTTAGTTCCAGTATTGAGTTAAGTGTGATGCTTAGTGAAGACAAACTACCTGCTGCCTGTACAAATCAAGCACAAGCCGCTGAAAAATTATCTCGTGGAATTGCCGAAGCTCAATTTTTAATTCAAACCAAAGATTATCAACAAGCTGAGATTTTATTAAATAACTTAGTCGTTGATAACCCTAATATTAGTGTTTTGTGGGATTTACTAGGCAATATTTATTATTTAAAAAAGGACACACAGGCCGCATTAAAAGCTTATGAAAAGTCAGAAGTGATTAGTCCAGGTCGAGTCAATACTATTAGAATGATCAACAAATTAAGAACTATTCAAACTATTCGCACTCCTGCAGGGAGCGATTTATGAATTATATTCTTGGTCTAATTATAGCTGCCGTAAGTGCCATTATTGCTTTAGAACATTTACAGCAAAGTATCATGCAATTTTACGATTTAGTGGCCCTAGCTATTGTATTAGGCGGTACTTTTGCTGTCAGTTTAATAGTTATCCCGTGGAAAGAATTTAGAGTTTTAATAAAAAATCTTGGCCGCCTAATGTTTAATTTAGGCCATAACCGTCAAGATTTTGTCAATTTTGGATTAAATGCTTTAAACAAGTTTAAAAGTGGAAACAAATTAAAACTTCCTAAAAATAATTTTATACATTATCAAATAATTAAAGATGGTTTTGAGCTTCTACAACTAGGTCTTGCCGCTGATAAAGTACAAGTCATTTTAAATGAACGCATCCATCACTATTATGAAAACAATAAAAAAATTGCCAATGCTATTCGCTCTCTAGCTAAGTATCCACCAGCTTTTGGTTTAACCGGTACAGTTTTTGGGCTGGTTGAATTAATGAAAGCAGTATCAGAAGGAATGCCAGCAAAAGAAACGGGAATTAAAATGGCCATTGCCCTCGTAGCCACTTTATATGGTCTTATTGTAGCCAACCTAATTCTCAACCCTGCTGGCGAACAAATTTTAAAAAATACTAACAACGATAAAGAATTGGCAGAGATCGCCTTGCAAGTTATCGTTTTAGCAAGTCAAGGTGTAAGTTTACTAGAGGCACAAGAGTTCCTTAACTCCATGGTTGATGATCATGAAAGAGTTGATTTTGTAACTCAACATTACTCGGAGGCTTCATGAGCCTAGGTATTGATCGCACAAAAAATGTAGTTCATGACGAAGTTGATAGTGAAGGTTCTTGGGCTATAAGTTACGGTGACATGGTAACTCTGTTATTAGCGTTCTTTGTTCTATTTTTTACTGTCGACCCGGCAGTTGAAAAAGAAGAACAACTAAAAGACAGTTTGATCACTGCTCTGGAGGGGGATAGTAAAACAATCGAACAAAGATCTCCAGCCAGTGAACAAAAAGATTCCGACAAAGAACAAGAAATGGATTTAGGACAAGAAAAACAAGAGCAAAACATTGATCAAAATATTATGAAACAATGGGGGGCTCGTGTTTATACGGTTGGTAAAAGAATTATTATTGATTTTCCACGATCCAATTTTTTTGGTCTTGGTCAAGTTACTTTAAATGAAGAAGGCCAAAAACTACTTGATGATTTTATAGAAAAATACACGCCCTATGCCGGACATTATGTTTTAGGTGTACGCGCTTATACTGATGCCCGACCCGTAAGAAGTGCTGGTTATAGATATAAAGACAACCTAGAACTCTCTGCTCTACGTGCTATCTCAACAATGCGTTACTTACAAGACAAAGGCATCCCTTTAGATCGCATGCGTTTAGGCGGATATGGCATTCTTAAAAAAACAGATGAAGAGCTCTTAGAAATTAAAGAAAAATACAATATAGAAGACCCTATGGCCTTCTCAAGAAAAGTAGTTTTAGTTATTGAACCTGAAGCCAAAAAGGAGAAGTCCACATGAAAAAGTTCCTAATGCTTTTCCTAATCATTTTTAATGTTATTTTTACTCATGCTGAAGATAAACATCCACGAGTTGCAGAGTTAGAAGATAAATTTAAATCAGATGCTATGGATTATTTAGAAGCTCGCTTTCCAGGACTGCCGTTTTCAGTTTCTGTTAGCATCGATCCATTACGAAGAAGTTTTGGTTCAAATTATAATATCAAGGGTGAAAAACTACCTTTTTATGCCCTTGAAGAAGAAGAAATTCAAGACGAATGGGATGATCCGACAGTTACACTTTATAGCTTGAGTAATCGTGTTAAAAAAATAAAACTAACCATTCAAGTTCCCTCTGGCATAAAAGATGAAGAGCTTGCAGATATTAAAACTAACTTATCACAAATCCTGAGACTAATTCCCGCTCGTGATGACATTGAAGTAGTTAAAAGAGAATGGAACGTTTTTCCCAAATTAAAATGGTATTTGGCCATTGGCTTATCTAGTATTTTTGCCCTGCTAATGGGCTTATTTTTTATATCATATATATCTGTACGACGAGTTACAAAATCATTAGAAAGTATTCAAGCCAATACAACTTCTGGTAGTGGCATGGGAAATATGCCTGCAAGTATGCCGAATATAGATTTAGACAAAATGACTTCTAAGAGTCAAGGGCCTAGCGGAGATATTAAATTTAATGATCCAATAAAAATTCGTGAAGTTCTAGATACACGCGTGGCCGAGTTAGTTGCCAACAAAAAAGATATTCTAAGATTAGAAAATTTAATATTATTCGACAAATTTGCTCAGGAAAACCCTCGTGCTTTTGGCTCACTATTTTTACTCTTCCCTACTGAACTAAAAAGAATGTTATTTGCCTATAGCAATGGTAAACATTGGATGGAAGCGCTCACTGAACCCGGCGAAATGAATATGAAATGTCTAGAAATCATGGAAGAGTTGGGACACGTCAAGACAACAGATTTCAGAGAGTTCTGGGAAAAGTTGTTAATACAAGTATGGCGATTAGACAGCGACTTCAATGCTGTAAGTTTTCTTAAGATTATAGATATGCAAAGCTCATTAACAATTTTGGCGGGTATGCCTAAATTTATTTCCTTGCGTTTAGGCAGAGAGGTTTTTCCAGGAAACTGGGCTACTCTTCTCGATTCAACTTACAAGTTTAAAAAACTAAGTGAAAAAGAATGCGAAGAGCTTTACAAACAATCTTTAGAAATGAAACCACTAGCTAAACTTGAAGATCTAGATGTTTTCAAAAAAGATCGTGAGTTAATTAAATTCTTAAAAACAGCAGATATTCGCACAGAAAAAGAAGTTTACAGTGCTGTTCCTAAAGATTCGATGTTACATATGCTTCGCCCTCCTTTCTATGTAGTTTTTGAACAAGAAGACGTCGTGCTGAAAAAATTAGTTCAACAATATAGTATAATGGAATGGGCTGTAGCTCTATTTAATGTACCAAGAGATCAAAGGTTTAAAATTGAAAATCTTTTTGATGAAAAAGAAAAAATATTTTATTTAGAAATGCTTAAAGGATTAGACAAGAACAGACCCGACCCTAACAAGCAAGGTGAATTGCGATCTCGCATTGCAAATGATGTAACAATGGTTGTACAAAATTTAATTGATTACGAAGTAGGAGCTATTGTTGATGCTCAAGGAACGGATGATGAAGCTGCGTAAGATTATTTTATTAAATTTATTTTTTTTCTTAGCATCACAAAATGTATTTGCTGGTAAAATTGATTTGTTAACGGGGCCGTTTAATTTACAGGCCAAAGTTAACAATCAACAAGGAAGTGTGTCCACACTTGGTGCTTATAAGTTTTCTTACTATTTAGATGTGACTCCCCAGCTACAATTAGGAGCTGGTTATACCGTTATGATGTCTAATACAGTCGGTGGTGATTTAGCCTACGGCATTGATGTAGGTATTAATTATTTCCCATTTACTCCGGGTGGACCTGTTTCATCAAATACTTTAAATTCCCAATTAAATGTAAACCCTTTATGGCGCCCTTTTGTCGGTGGTAGTTTTCACCAACGCCAAGCTCAATCTACGGAATCAAGTTATGCAGGTTTTGGTGTGACCGTTGGCACTGAGAGAGCACTGGACTACTTCTTTGATCTTAAAGCCATGCTAAGATATGTCATACTGTCCGGTCCTAATGGCGCTACAGCTAATGAAACGACTGTTTTTATTGGTGCATCTATGCCATTTCATTTATCAGGAAAATAAAAATTACCTGCTACTTTTTTCTAGAAATAGTGCGTTTTTCCACGATTATTTTGGCAACCAAACTTCAAGCTGCTCAATAACTATACTCTTATTCTGCAATTCAACGAGAATTTTATTAAATTCATTTATTTTAATTCGAAGCTGTGTTTTATCATCGTGATCAACATCTGGATTATAACCAAGTTTAATGTATGGGTTTTCATCAAAACTAGCCAAATAATATAATTGACTGAATAAGTTAAAAGGTGAAATTTTTTGTGGGATTTCTAGCCCGTCACTTGTCGGTTTTGAAACTTTAAAAGAAGAGTTCGTTGAGTAACCTACTTGACTGTCAAAAGGCTTTTGTGCATATCCAAAGGATGGTCCTGAAGGTGCATTGAAAATGGTATCAATCACAAATTCATCATTTTGTTTCTTAACATATAATACAGATTCATCACCCTCATTGATGATGTTATATCCTCGAATATACAATACCGTGGAAGGAGTTTCGATATTTTGAATCTGAGCGATTTGTTCCTGACTCAATAATTTAATCTCTGCTAGATTGAGTGAGGTTTTGCAACTCATGGCCCATAATTGGGAACCAGAGACTAAAATATATACAATCACACTTAATAATACTGAATTCATAGCTACTTCTAATCCTTTTTAATCTTTTCAGCAAATTATATGCCTAAAATTGACCGCAATGTTAGTTTTGCATTAGAATTTATTAAAATTTACTATAGGTGAATAAGTTTGGCATCGGCAATTCTTTTAATATTAATAAATTTATCAATAATTTTAGCAATTTACACTATCACTCGTCTTACTTTTCTCATTTATCATTTTCCAAAGTTCAGTAATGAGTCCCAAATAGATATTTTATATGCTCTAATTTGGGGAATACGCTTTGATTTAAGTAGCATTTTATTAATTAATTTTGTTTTTATTTTAATAGTACTTACATTTAGTTTTTTTAACAAAGGCTTACAAGTTCTTAAATGGCTTAAATGGCCTTATATATTTACAAACAGTTTAGCTATTATAATAAATGTTGGAGACATAGAATATTTTAACTTCACTGGACGTCGACTTACTAGAGAAGTTTTATTTATTGGCCATGAAATCAAGGATCAATTCTTTCAACTAATTTTTTACTATTGGCCCTTAGTACTTTTCACAGCAATTTTGATTACTATTTTTTACTATTCGACGAAAATAAAAATTCCTTCTTTAAGACTTAACAAAATCCAAGCAACTTTTTTATTTTTCAGTCTCCTTGTTTTTACTGCCCTTGGGGCAAGAGGAGGTTGGCAACTTAAACCCCTCCACCCCAGTCATGCCTTTATATTTAAGTCGAACATGCTCTCTTATTTAAGCTTAAACAGTCCATTTACTTTTATAAAATCAAAAATAGGGAAAGAGTTTAAAAGAAGAGAATATTTTATTGACCGTCAGTCAGCATTGGCACAAATTCAATTTGAGAATCGCTTTCAGTCATCACAAAGTAATTTTATAAAATTCAACCAGCAAAATGTTTACATCATTATCTTAGAGAGTTTTGCCTTAGAATACTTGGGAGTAGCTAATAACGAAAAAGGTTATACGCCATTTTTAGACGAATTAGCTAAGGATTCCCTATTTTTTGAAAATTGTTTTGCAAATGGTAGACGATCCATTGAGGCTATTCCCTCAATTTTGAGTGCTATTCCATCATTAAATAATCAACCCTTTATCACCTCTGATTTTCAATCAAACCAAATAACGGGCTTAGGTCATTTATTTGCTAAAAATGGGTACAGCACACACTTTTTTCACGGAGGGGAAAATGGTACTATGTTTTTCGATTCGTTTTCACGGCGCATTGGTTTTCAATATTACTATGGTTACAATGAATATCCACATAAACAGAGAGATTTTGATGGCAACTGGGGCATCTACGATGAGCCTTTTTTTAAATATAGCATTGAACAGCTGAATAAGTTAACCAGTCCTTTTTTGAGCGTTTTATTTACATTGTCATCTCACCAACCCTATAGCATTCCTCCTGAATTAAAAAATAAGTTCCCAAAAGGAACTTTAGAGATTCATGAAAGTATTGGTTACACGGATTACTCTTTGCAAAAATTTTTCGAGGAAGCTGAAAAAACGGATTGGTATAAAAATACATTATTTATTATTACAGCTGATCACACCCAAAAATCAGATAATTCTAAATATGCCAATGATCTCGGCCCCTATCGAGTTCCTTTAATATTATTTCATCCCAATATGAAATGGCCCGAAATCGACACTCATAAAATTGTACAACATATAGATATTGCACCTACAATTATTGATATGATGGGGTTTGAAAGTGAAAAATTTCAAATTTTTGGTCAGTCAATTTTTAGTCAAAACCCTGGACGTGCTTACAATTTCAATGGATATAATTATTGGTTATTGGATAAAAATTTCTTTGTAAAATGGGATGAGCAAAACAGCCCTGAGGTTTTCCGCCACAACAACACTCAAAACTTTGTTAAAATCGACCCCACCACAGATGACACCCATTCTTCATTTCAAACCTTGAAAGCCATTACACAATTGTATATCAACGGCCTCATTGATAACTCCCTCTAAAGGTGACAGATAAAAAAAGTATTTAGAGAGCGTAACAGCAAGATACATCCGCAATTAAAAGGAGTAGATAAATTTTATCGCTCTGCGTCCGGAAAGAGGGCCTGTCACCTTTAGAGAGAAGTTTTTTTGGCGTGGGACTTACCGATCATTTTTACCATTTTAATATTGATAAAAATAAAGCGTAAAATCTGCCATGGCCAAAACACTCGAAAGAATCTCACCATTTTAGTGGGAGTTAAAGAGTAATACTCAGGTTGATAAGCGTCTTGAACGTATAAATTTTTATCTTCTTCAGTCATAAAATCACTCCGGAATTAAAAACCAACCAGGTTTACATTGTGCTTTGTAAATAAACATATGATGTAAAATTCTTTTTATCCAATGTCCCGCCAAACCCAACTCGCCAAATGTATAACTAATGTTTCTACCATGACGTGGATATTTTTTAAAATTAGGTACAACTGGATACATAGTCATCGAAGCGGCACTTCCATTTAATAAGCTCGCACCAGCTGATGCGACACAAGCTACTCCCATTTCAGCAAAAGGAGATTCATATGCAGGTCTATCCGTTCCCTGTTTAATCATTTCAGCAATAGACATAGCTACTGTTCTTCCCATAATACCAGAAGGCATGCCTGTTCGCGGTGGTGTTGGGGTAATTGGTGTACCCTTTTTACTCTTCATCGGTTTAGAAATAAAATGTGGAGGAGCGAAGGCAATGCCAATAGCAAATATATTTTTATACTCTGGACTTTGATAAGTTTTCGGCCAGTCATTAACATCCCATTCCTCAAATGGTTTATTAGAATAGTCACAATCGACTTTCATAAATCCATTGGGAGCAAATAGCTTTAAAGTAATATCTCCACCATTCTTATCATAAGCTGAAATTTCGTGCCCTTTAAAAGGTGGAAGTAACATGGCAAAGTCATATTCTAAACTAGACTCATCACCATTAAGAGTTTCAAAATAGACTTTATTGGGTTCTACTTTTTGCACGTGTGCTCGTTTGACCCAATGAATTCCCCTTTCCGCATAAAGTGATTCCGCAAAAACTTTAGAGTGTATGTAATAACCGCCTCGTTTAAAATGAGCGCCTCCAATACCAAAATCACCTAATTCATATTCATTAGTTATAAAAGTAATCTCTGCTAAATCGCGAACTTTATGTCGTCGCAACTCATACTCTACATTAAAGACATACTCAAAGGCAGCTCCTTGACAAGTGCACAGACCATGACCTGAACCAACGATGATTTTTTTCTTTTTTCCCTGTTTCATTTCTTGAATAATTTCATGCAACTTATTTGAAGCTTCTGTCGCATGGCTTGCAGTACAAACTGAATAAGTATATTTATCTGGGCCTAAACCTTCTGTTGCTGCAAAATTAAGTTTTGGTCCCGTTGCATTTATTAAAAAATCATATTCAACTTTTATAGTCTGGCCTTCACTTCCTGGCGTAGTTGATTCGGCAACAACATGAGGTTTCGAAAGCTCTGAAGATCCTTCTGGATATATAGCGACAGCTTTTGCTTGATGGAAATGAACGCCAATTTTGTCATAAATTTTCTTTAATGAAAAACAAACATCTTCTCGTTTCATCAATCCAACACCCACCCAAATATTAGAGGGTATCCAGTTCCAATATTCTTTGGGAGTAACCACTACAACTTCATGTTCTTTAGACAAACTTCTACGCAAAATGGTTGCTGCGGTATGCCCAGAAATACCCGCTCCTAAAATTACAACTCTTGCCATATCTCACTCCTAAAAAGGTACTTGCTACTTTTTCCTGGAAACAGTGCACATATAAATTATTATTATACTATATTAAAAAAATTTACGACTTGAAATATTTCTTTATAAAATTCTTTAACTTTAGATTATGTGGAGTTATCTAAAAGTACTTTACTCCAATCTCTTTAGTTACGCACCGTTTCCAGAAAAAAGAACCGTGTACCTTTTAACCGAGAACTTGTTTTTTGGCATGCAGTAATAAGCTTTTTAAAGCTTGGTGATTAGGTTCTTTTAACTCGGGATCTTTTTTGAAAATTTCAAAGGCAGCATTTCGTGCGTTTTGTAGAATCTTAACATCTCTAACCAAATTAGCTAATCGAAACCCTGTTAATCCCGATTGTCTACGTCCTAAAAACTCACCAGGCCCACGCATTTCAAGATCGACTTCAGCAATTTTAAAGCCATCAGTAAATCTTTCCATTGTCTCCGCACGTTGCTTTGATTCTTCAGAACTTGCATAACTTAAAACGAGTACACAATAACTCTTATGTTCTCCCCTCCCTACACGTCCTCTTAATTGATGCAACTGAGATAAACCAAAACGTTCACTGTGTTCAATAATTATCATATTTGCATTAGGAACATCTACTCCAACTTCAATGACAGTTGTCGCTACCAATACGTCTAAATGGTGGTCGCGAAAAGATCTCATTACTTCTTCTTTTTCCTGTGCTTTCATTTTTCCATGAAGCAAACCAAAATGAACTTGCGGATAAGTAGATTTTAAATTTTCTACTTCTTCTATAGCATTTTTCAAATCCATATTTTCACTTTCCTCAACTAGAGGATAAACAACATAGGCTTGACGACCTTTTTCAATTTGTTCACACATAAAATTAAATACTTTATCTCGTTTATTTTCGAAAACCTTGCGGGTAACTATGGGCTGCCTTCCCGGTGGCAATTCATCAATTATAGAGACATCTAAATCACCATAAACCGTCATTGCTAATGTCCGTGGAATAGGTGTAGCTGTCATGACTAGAAAATGTGGACTTCCCCCTTTTTGCTTAAGCTTATGTCTCTGCTCTACGCCAAAACGATGTTGTTCATCTACTATGACTAAGCCCAATGAATGAAAATCAACGCCTTCTTGAATTAGCGCATGGGTACCAATAATTAAATCAATTTTTCCAGCCTCTAATGCCAATAACACCTGTTCCTTTTCTTTGGCCTTCATACTACCTGTTAACAAAGCTACATTTAAGCCAATAGAAGTTAGAAATTTTTGTGCATTTTTATAATGCTGTTCAGCTAAAATTTCTGTGGGTGCCATTATACAACTTTGAAAATCGTTGTCGGCAGCATAAACCGCTGCCAACAAGGCGACTAATGTTTTACCACTTCCAACATCTCCCTGAACCAAACGATGCATAGGATGAATTTCACATAGATCTTTTAAAATATCTTTTAAAGCATTCTGCTGAGCACTTGTTAATTGAAAAGGCAACTGCTTTTGTAATTGCTTATAACGTGGTGAAGGTTTTTGCATGGGAAAACCTTGTTCTTTTTGTACTTCCACTTTGTTGGCAGCCATGAGCATTTCTAATTGGAAAAACTCATCAAAAATCAATCGCTTCTGGGCCGGAGAAAGAAAATTTAAATATTCACTTCCTAAATGATTGGGCGGGCAGTGAATCTCTTTTAAAGCTTGAGCTCTATCGCAAAGTTGATATTTTTCTTTAATCCATTTTGGCAATGGGTCTTTAAATTTTTCCTCGGGTTCTTCAATTATTTTATGTATAGCCATACCAATTATTGAACGCAACTTACCCGGCCTTATACCCTCGGTCTCTGTATAAAGAGGAATTAATTGATCTTGATTTTCTTCATCTTCTCCTAAGGGATGAACATCGGGATGATGAAACTCTATACGACCACGATAAAAAGTCACTTTTCCTGAAACGCGAACGGGTGTGTGAACTTCAAAACGTTCAAAATATCCTTTGTAGGGAACGCGAAAAAATTTGCAAGATACACGACCCGAATCATCAGCTATCACAACTTCATACATTTTACGCCGTGTACGACCCAAATTCATCGAACGTACTGTAGTCACTCTTCCAACAATACTCACGACTTGGCCCGCCTCTAGACTGGCAATATTTCTCAAAGCCCGTCGATCTTCATAAGCCCTTGGATACCATTCCAACAAATCACCAATTGTAGAAATTCCCCTTTTACTCAAAACATCGCCCAACTTTGGTCCGACCCCTTTGAGGTATTGAATAGGTGTGTCGCTATTAATGCTCATATTTTATTCTCTTTCCCCCACAAAAAGCCCAATTATCTACTACTTAGGTGTTTAAACTTGGCTGAACCTTGCAAAACATGGCAAAATATTATTTATGGCAGATAATAAAAAACAGCAACACTTTCCTAGCCAAGATTATGTGGTTATCCGCATCAATTCTCTACACCCATCTGAACCCATTCCATTTGATATTTTTGTAGAAATTGGTGACCATTTTGTTCATTATCTGCGTGCAGGAGACACTTTAACTGCCGAAAAACTTAAGAAATTTGAAAATAAAGCACCTGATTCATTTTATATAAAAACTAAAGACCGACAAATTTATCGTGACTATATACAAGGTCGACTCAACAGCGAAAAATTGAATACACACGAAAAGGCACTCATTTTACACGAAAGTTCACTAGCTATAGTTCAAGATTTATTTGAAAATCCAGATATCGGACAAGCTCTACAAAACTCCAAAGAAGTTATTACTAATTTTATTGGTTTTATGGACGATGAACCCACTGCCATGGCTGAACTTTTAGGTTTGTCAAAACACGACTTTTACACTTTTAATCATTCGCTGGATGTCAGTATTTATTCATTGGGTTTAGGGTCCGCCTTGGGTTATAGCGGCGATGAACTCAAAGAACTTGGCGAAGGAGCCTTATTCCACGATATTGGTAAACGTCATGTCAATATAGACATTATCACTAAAGACGGACCTTTAACGGATATGGAATGGGCCCAAATGAAAAAGCATCCTGAATATGGTTTACTCATTCTCAATCAATTTGATGACGAGTTAATATCTAACAACATTCGTGCTTGTTGTTTTGAACATCATGAAAGTTTTTTAGGTAACGGTTATCCTCAAGGTCTAGCTGGTGATGAAATTCATCCCATGGCTAGAATTGTTGCCCTTACAGATACTTTCGATGCTTTAACTACCAAGCGTTCGTATAATGAACCAATGATGCCAGCAGATGCATTAAATTTTATAAAAGAAAAATTAAAAGCTCGCTATGATAAAGATGTCCTTGAAGCCATGTATTCCATTCTCTTTAAAATGAGTGCTGACAAGGCGGGTTAAGTCCGATAAGGATTTCAATTTAAAAAATTTTTTACAAAGTCCCTACTATAAAAGTGATTTTCATTACTGTTTATCTTAAACCTTTAAACAAATTAAAGTTAATTTAGGAGACCTCTTACTGGATATAACTCTAGGGTCAGAATAACTTTAAAAAATAAGGGGTTAAGGTGGGATTAAGAACAGTTTCTTTTTTCTTTGTATTTTTGTTACATACTTTACATTTGCATGCGGCAACCATTGAAGTCGTCGAAGTTAATGGCTTTAAAGTTCACTTGATTGACATTGAACAAGGCGATGAATTTTCCATTCAATATTCTGTCCCCGTTGGCAGTCGCTTTGATCCTAGTCCATTAGCTGGTCGGGCTCACTTTTTAGAACATATGGTTGGTAAAGGCTCTTTGCGCTACCCTGGATATCACACCAAAAGTAATTTAGCCGCTGAAATGAGTGCAAAAACAAATGCCTCAACAGGCTTTGGCAATACGTTTTATTTTTTAATTGTAAATAAACAGTATTTAGAAAAATCCATCGATTTACTTTTTGCCGGCTTAGCGGGTCCTGAATTTAAAACAGAGGTTTTAAAAAAAGAACTGACAGCTGTCGATAATGAAGTCAATGTCGAGATCCCATCCAAACCTTTATTTAATTTATTTTATTCTAATGTTGATTATTTACCAGAAGGACATCCTTATAAGAGATGGGATTTGGGCACAAGTGAAGTGTTAGATCAAATGACGATTGATGATCTTAAGAATCTATTTTACGCTAATTATCAACCGACATATGTCAACGTCACCATTGCCGGGAACTTTTCATCCAGCATAAAAAAGGAAAATGTCGTAAAGTGGTTAGAAACATCATTAATTGCACCTGATGTTAAAAGAGATCCCCATGGCTTTCAATTAACAGAAAGTCCCATGGCTCAAAAAAATCTCCCCCCCATGTTCAACACTGAACAACCGGCTCCATTTATTGAGTATAAATCGGATGATTCCACTAATATCCTTTTTCATTTAGTTGAATCAAAAGTCGAACGCAGTAAAATGGATTTACTAGCGCTTTCCTTGTTGAACAAGTATTTAAACTTGAACGTAGCAGGATCTTTACAAAGGGAATTAAAAGATAAGGGTTGGATTCACAGTTTGAGTGTTGGTGAAAATAATATTAATCATCGCGCTGGTCAATACTTTGTGATTCGTCTAACAGATGAAGGCTATAAAAATAAAGAACTAATATTAAATGCCCTTTATGAAACATATTCTGACATAAAACAAAATGGTATAGATCAATATGTTTTAGAAATATTGAAAGGTTTGTTTTTAGATGAATTTAAGGAAAATTTCAAAAATTCATTTAATTCAATGATAGCAATGAGAGAATTATTTGAAATCAACGATCCTGATTTATTAAATCTCGATTTCGAAAAAGCCCTCGACAGAATACAAAGTAAAGATTTTCAAAAGCTAATCACCCAATTATTAGATGCACGTTTAACATCAACATCCTTTTTAAATCCAAATGTAGATGCCGATCAATTCAGTACAACTTTTAAGAAGCCTTTTAAATTGTATAACAACATTATTTTACTAGAAAAATTAAACACCGTACTTAACACCCCTCAGACAAAACCTAGATTTAGACCCATTTTTCCGAAAGTAGAAGTGTTTGAACAGCGCTCGACTCCGCTTTCGCTGGCAAACACTGACTGGTATAAAGTAAGAAAGTATGAATCTCCTCTACTCACACACATCAAAGAAGACCATACAAATATTGAAGGTGCTTTTTACTTGGAAGTTCCAACAACCCAATTGCGAGATAAAAAAAGTTTAATAGCCTTAAGAATTTATGTAAGTGCTTTCCTTCAACACATTGTAGACACTTTAACCATTCTTAGGTCAAGAGGGATTTATGTTTCTATAGAGGTTAGTGGTGATAAAATTTTATGGAAAGGTGAAGGAGATTCCCAAGCTCTTTCTGAAGCTTTTAATGTAGTAACTAAATTGTTTCACGATTATAAACCTGAGAACAATGATTTAGAAATAATAATTTCGCGTTTTAAAATGCAAGTTTCACAAGAGATAGCTTCAAGTTTTATGGGCAGTTTAGCTTCAACTTATGCCATTTCAGAATTCAATCAAATGCCTTCGCCCGACGAGAGCCTAGAAATTGTTAGTAGTTTAACAGCTTCTGATGTCTTACAATCAGTTAAAAAAATTAAAATGAATTCTCGCCCACATCTTTTTATTATTGGGGACTATACAGAGGATAATAGTTTAAGTTTTATTTCATCTTCATGGAATGCTCTACGCTTTAGCTTTCCGCATACAGATATTGAAAAATTACCAACGGCAAAGCCACTAACACAATATGGTAGTAAAGATATCCCTTTACCTGCGGGTAAAGACAAAAATAGTG
>JAGRAE010000076.1 GCA_020435005.1 Bdellovibrionales bacterium | reverse complement strand
ATTTGTTGCAAAAAAGCAGCCTTCAAGTTTTTTGTTGTAAGAATCTTCTGGCACATCCTATTTGTTTCTTCTTTTTTATTAGGTCCATTTGCTAAAGCTGAAGTTATGTTTGAGGGATACTATCAAATTAAGCTTGGTAGTGTTCACTCAGGCTTTGTTATTCAACAGTATAGTTTTGACAATAAGAAAAAATTATTTTCTTCAACTTATTACATTAAAACTAATCAACTCGCTGGCGATATTACAGAAAGTTTAAAGGCCACTGCTAATGACAAGTTTGAACCTGTAAGTTACCAATACACTTCAAAGACTGGAAACACTATCAAAACCATTGATGCTTCATTTAAAAACAATAAAATGATGGCTGTAGTTTCAGATGGAAAACTTGGTAACAAAGTAGAATTTGATTTACCCAAAGGTACTTTTCTATCTACATTCTTAGCCTACATGATGTTATCTCGAGGAATTAGTAAGGGGAAGGTTTATAACTATAAAGGTCTTGCCGAGGAGGATGCTAAAGTTTACGATGGCAAGGCTCTCATACAGCAACAAGAAGATAAGTATAACCTAACTGCTTATAAAATTCTTAATGAATTTAAAGGCACAAAATTTATAAGTACGATGACTGACAAAGCAGAAGTGCTAGACACAAAATCACCGGTACAACAAATAGAAACTGTTTTAGTAAAAACACCAGCCGAAGCGACTAAAGGATTTCAAGTCAATAGCAAAACTTTACGCTTGCTCTTTGGTCGCGTACCTAGTGGCAAAATAAATCAACTGACAAAAGCTAACAGCAAAGGTCCTTAAGTGTTTAATTATATAATCCGACGCTTACTAGTTACACTTCCGGTTATACTTGGCGTTTGTACACTTACTTTTTTATTAATACATTTTGTACCAGGTGATCCCATTGATATTATGCTCGGTGACCAAGCCAGCACGGTAGACAAAGAAGCCTTGAGGTCCCAACTCGGTTTGAATCAACCATTACTAGTACAGTACAAAAACTTTTTATGGCAAATTAGTCATTTAGATCTGGGCCAATCTCTGCACTCTAAATCTTCAGTCACTTCAATTTTATCTGAACGAATTCCGGCGACAGTTGAACTGACTGTCGCCGCTATGTTTTTCGCTATATTATTTGGTATACCTTTAGGAATTATCGCCGCTGTTAAGCAGTATAGTACGGTTGACAATTCTATACTTGTAACGAGTTTATTTGGTATTTCTTTGCCGGGTTTTTTCTTAGGACCTATGTTGATCTGGATTTTCGCTATTTTACTTCCTTTGTTTCCCGTAAGCGAACGAGGTGGTATCGAAAATCTTGTTCTTCCCGCTTTAAGCTTAGCCCTTCCTTTAGGAGCTATTATTTTAAGAATGACTCGCACACAAATGTTGGAAGAGATAAAACAGGATTATATTCGTGTAGCTAGGTCAAAAGGGTTATCAGATTTTCCGGTTTATTTTAAACACGCACTTAGAAATGCCTTAATTCCAGTTATAACTATAATTGGCCTACAAGTCGGTGCCCTCTTAACGGGAACAGTTATAACAGAAACAATTTTTGATTGGCCAGGCATAGGAAGTTTATTGTTACAAGCAATACAACAACGTGATTACCCTATTGTACAAGGATGTGTATTACTCATTGCCCTTACTTATGTTATTGTTAATTTATTCACCGATATTTCTTATGCCATCGTTAACCCCAAAGTGAGGCTAAGTTAGTGAAAAAAACTAAAAGGGTTACTAGAAATTTAATGATAGTTGGTGCTTCTCTAATTAGTCTAATGGTGCTGATCGCGATTTTTGCTCCATATATTGCGCCACAAGATCCAAATATAATGTCTCTTGCTGATCGCTATCAAGGTATGAGTTGGCAACACCCTTTTGGTTTAGATGAAAACGGCAGTGATGTTTTGGCAAAAGTTGTTTATGGGGCACGAGTGAGTTTGGCAGTTTCTTTAAGTGTTGTCAGTTTGAGTATTGTAATCGGCCTTGTACTTGGATCCTTTGCAGGATATTTTGGAAAATTTTGGGACGGTTTTATTATGCGTGCAATTGATATGATTCAAGCCTTTCCAAATTTTTTATTAGCTCTAGCTCTTGTCGCCGTTATGGGACCATCAGTTAGAAATGTGATTATTGCCATGTGTTTAACAAGCTGGGCAGGATTTGCCAGATTAGTTCGAGGAGAGATTTTGTATTTAAAAGAAAAAGAATATGTTTCAAGCGCGCTTGCCATTGGTGCTTCGCATTGGCGCACGATTGTCTTACATATTTGGCCAAACTTGGTAGGTGCCATTGTAGTTAATGCAAGTTTTGCTATGGCTGGTACAATTATAGCTGAGTCTGGATTAAGCTTTTTGGGCCTTGGCGCACCACCGACAACACCCACTTGGGGCGCTTTGCTTAATTCCGGAAGAAAAATCTTAGAAGAAGCTCCTCATGTGAGCATCTTTCCTGGTTTAGCGATACTAATTCTTATTTTAGGCTTTAATCTATTTGGTGATGGACTGCGTGACTACCTAGACCCCAAGTCCTAAGTCTAGTATTTAATATGTGATAATCGCCTTAAGGCCGTAGAAAATCGAACATTTTGCAATAGCGTGTGAGTGATTATAAGATAAAAGGAACTTGGAAGACAGAGGTGGAGCGTGAGTGACAGAAGACAAATTGGACAACTATATATTATTGGCTTACAAGGACCAGAGCTTCTCGCTGAAGAATCAAAGTTCATAATCGAAAACAATATTGGTGGTGTTATCCTTTTTGATCGCAATATTGTATCTCCACAGCAATTACATAAATTGTGTTCAGATATTCAGTCTCTACGCACAAAAATGCCAGATCGAGCTCCATTATTTATTTCCATTGATATGGAAGGCGGACGCGTTCAGCGTTTAAAAGCTCCTTTTACACAATGGCCTCCTCTGGGAAGTTTTGAAGAATTAGATTCTACTTCCCTTGCCTTTAAAATGACACAAGCCATGGGGCAGGAATTAAAAGCCGTAGGAATTAATTTGGATTTCGCTCCATGCATTGATGTTCTTACAAATCCAGAGAATAAAGTTATTGGTGATCGTTCTGCGGGTAAAGACCCTGAGCATGTAGGCAAAATGGCTTCTGCTCTTGTTCGAGGATATATTAAATCTGGTGTACTCAGCTGTGTTAAACATTACCCCGGTCACGGAAATACTCTGCTTGACTCGCATGAAGAACTTCCTATTGAAGACACCGATTTAAATACTCTTCAAGAGAGAGAATTAGTGCCCTTCAAAAAAGCATTTCGTGCAAGAGCAGAAATGGTAATGACTGCGCATATTAAATTTCCAAAAGTAGATCCCGATTGGCCTGTGACTTTATCTGAGAAGTTTATCAAAAATATTTTACGCAAAGATTTAAGGTTCTCAAAAATTGTAATCACTGACGATCTCGACATGAGAGCTTTAAGGAACCATTACTCTATAGAAGAAATTCCTGTTAGAGCTCTAGAAGCTGACTGTGATATGCTTTTATATTGTAACGAATTCGATGTTCCTCCTCAATCAATTGAAGCCGTAGAAAAAGCCATTGCCAATGGTCGTTTAAACTCTGACTCTATAAATAGTAAATACCAAAGCGTATTGAGTCTTAAAAAGAGAGCCTTAAAAGATCCCGATCCACTGCCATTTGCGGAAGCAGCTAAAATCATCGCCCATCCTGAACATTTAAAAATTGCAAAAGCAGTTTTTAATAAAGAAATACCTGAAGATATTTAACAGCAGAAAAGTAGATCCGTTTGATATTAACGGCGAAAAAGCCATAAAATGAAACTTAAAAAAAGGCTCAACAAGATGCTTGTCATTATAGGAAAATAAAAGCGAAAGTTTTCTTTTTCTATAGCCACATCACCAGGTAAATGACCTAAAAACTTTAAAAATGGTAGGCGATCTTTGTAAACAAGTACAATTCCAACAATAATCAACAATGCGCCTAATATTATTAATGATTTTCCTAATTGTTGCCCCATAAATGAGGGGATTTTATCCATTTCCATGAACTTTAATTACCACAGGTCTACCGCCTTTAAAACGCAAGATTGTTAAACACTCAAGAAAAGTTTTCAGAAAAACTCTGCTGAGAAGGCATTATTATTAATCTGCCTGGAATAAATATTGTATTCCCTTTCTATGTTATGAGGAAAGATAACGATAAATCTGGATCTTATTTAATTTTTTCGATATTGCTACACGCCAGTTTAGCTATTGGGGTAACTATTGCTCCAACACTGATCCCTTTGCCTGAAGGAACAGTGAGTACAAATTCTATTGAATTTACGGCTATTGAAGTACCTAAAGGTCAACAGCTTAAAACTATAGATGTAGGAGAGCACGAATCTGAAGCTCCATCTGAACCTGAAGTGACACTACCAGAGGCTGAAAAAATTCAGCCTCAAGAAGAACCCGAACCGATAGTGGTTGCCCCACCAACTGCACCCAAAAAACAACAGGTGGCAAAGTCAGAACCAAAAGTAACAAAAAAATTAAATTTAAAACCTGTTGATACCAAAACGGTGGAAGAAAGTCCTGTTCCCGTGACTCTGCCAGAAGAAGATTTTTATGAAAATGAAATGGCTGATGCCCAAGATGAAATTGAAAGTGATTTGGAAAAAATGGACACGGCAGGAATTAAAGATAGCGATGAAGGTTTTGAAGATTTAGAAGAACTTAATAAAGAATTGGAGCAAGAGGAATCTTTGGCAGCATCGGCTGCGGTAACAGCGGTTGATAAAGAGGCAAAAAACCCTGTTGAGAAAATTGCAAAAGAATCGGCTCTACCAAAAAAATCACAACCTGCACCACCTGCATTGACAGATGGACTGCCAAAGAAAACGGCTCAACTTCGTCATGAATCAAATATGAACTACGGTGTACCCTCTGGACAAATTCGCGATGTGAAAGATTTAGTTCAAGCTCCTGGTAATGTTCCCCCTCAATACCCAGAGTTGGCTAGACGTCGCGGGCAGATGGGGCAAGTTAAACTTGTCTACTATGTAACTTCTGATGGACTTGTCTCTCAAATGAGAATGACTCAATCCTCTGGTCACACAGAGTTGGATAATGAAGCCATAAGAGCGATTAGAAAATATCGTTTTCGTCCAGGACAAGCGGGCACAACTTCTCATACAATTAATTTCGTTTTACAAGGTGAAGCAAAATCCGCTGGTGGAACATTGAGAACGAGCTCTAATTCACAGAATGTAGACTCTCGTTTAAGAAATTAAATAAATGAGGCCGCTAACAAATGCAGCCTATTTATTATTTATCGCCAAAAAGCTTTTTGTAAGATTGAGTAGAACCATCAGAACGTTCTTTTGCTTTACGTTGTTTACCTTTTTTAGCTAATTTTACTTTGCGAATTCTACGAGTTTTTTTAGTTGCTGAAGCCATGTCACTCTCCCAATATAATCCATTCTTATTTGCAAACAGATACCTACTAAAAAGGAACACTCATGTCAACGCTGTGCAATGCCCCTTTTTCAGCTTCTTCTTGGCTTTTTTGATAAGCGTAATCAATTGTAAATTTAGGGCCAACAAAACTAAATCCCGCCGTTAATGTATCTTGTTTTATTAGTGAATCCGTACGCCATCCAACGCGGAGAATAAAAAATCGGTTAAGATAAGACTCTAAGCCTCCTTTAAGTTGAAGATCATTATTGGTGTTGAATTGAACTTGGCTAGAAATGTCCATTCTCACTCGCAAAAAACGGGAAGCTACAAACAAAGCACCTAGTGATACTTTTGATAAGTCCCTAAAATATAAGGGAATTTTATCATCTGGCTCAATTAAATTGTAGTAGACTAAACCAAAACCCCAATCGGGATGAGGATTCCATAAAAATCCTGCTGTCATGTTAAATCGATCAAAGGACTCGCCCTCTCTGTCCGCTTCCATATAATGAAAGGATAAACCCGCTGAAAATTTAGGAACTACAAAATTGCCTAGGGAAAGATGCCATAATCTCTTGTCTACCGCTTTCTCACCATAGTAGTTCATTCTGCGTTGAACAAATCCTAAAGCTCCAGGAAAAATGACTCCATCACTATTATCCACAAGATTAACGGCTAAATCTGTATTGTGATTGACTCCATCTAGCCATCCGTCTTGATAAAAAACACCCCCTACAAAAGTCGGGGCATGGGCTAAGGAGGCTGGATTGAGAAAGGTTGACTCTACGACCTCTGCACTGGCAACGCCGGCTCCACCCACTCCAGATGAAACCGGACCTGTAAATAGTTGGGCTTTTGCAAAATTCGCGTTAAGATGTATCAATAATACAACGAGAGAGATCAACAACTTGCTAAAACTAAAATCTATAATTTTTTGCATTATCTTCACCTTTTTTTGCCCCCCCAGTAAAGCGGCAGTTAGTAAGAAAATCAACAGTGGTGATACTGTTTTTAATATTTTGCGCAGACATAAGTTTAATACAAATCATTTAGGTCAAGCTTTTCAAAGTTCAATTTTGCCAAAATCATTTGCCCTAATACCTGGGCAAAAATTTTTTGTTCGTAACGAACAAGGCAAATATAAAATTCAATTTTATGATTTAAATAGTGATAAAAAATATGAGTTTTGGCGTCGAGGGTCCTCCGCTGGAAGTAAAATAATAAATCCCAACTACCGCACTATTATTCAAGAAGTTGAAGGGAAGGTTATTGGATCTCTAATAACAAGTATTCTAAAGCATGTAAGTGATAAACAAGTAGCTTATCGATTTATGGATGCGTTCTCATATGATTATAATTTGCGCCGTCAACTGCAAAGAGGAGCTAGCTTCAAGTTAAAAGTAGAAAAGAAATACGAGGAAAAAGAGTTCATTAAATATGGTGAACTGCTTTATGCAGAAGTTGATATTAATGGAAAGAATGTGCAAAGAAGATTTGTTGAATTTCCCGATGGTGGTGCTTTTGTTGACGAAGAATGGAATCAAGAAAATCGCCCGTTTTATGCACCTGCTTCTTACTCAACTTTTTCTAGCCTTTTTACTTACAGAAGAAGACACCCTATCCAAGGATATGTAAAACCACACCTGGGTTTAGATTATGAATTGCCTGAGGGTGCTAATATTTATGCTGTTTCTTCGGGTAAGATCTTAAGAATGGGTCGCAATAGAGCGGCTGGCAATTATGTGGTGATTAGGCATTTAAACGGATTGGAAAGTTACTATAATCATTTAAAATCTCTAGATTCTAGTTTGAAAGCTGGTGATTTTGTAGCTCAAGGTCAAGTTTTGGGAAAAAATGGTTGCACCGGTTATTGCACAAAACCACACTTGCATTTTGCAATTAAAAAAGCGGGAAAATTTGTAGACCCTATAAAATATGTTAAAAGTTATCCTTATCATCGAAGATCTTACGTTAAAAGAGAGCTCGCTCTGAATAAAGAGTGAGTTACATAAGTCATATGGATTTACCAATCCAATTTTAATGAGAATCTGAAAAAGAACCTGGAACCTTTTTGTAGTTTTTTGTAAATAGTACCGTGTACTTTTTTACTGTTTGCGGTAACAGATGCTTACATAATGAGGACAGCGAACTCCATCTTCATCTATGCAATTCACTGGATAAGTAGAGCCAGGATAGTAGTTAATTTCATCCTCACTGGAAGTGTCATAACACTTGTCTTCATAGTCTTTGCTAACGATACATCTTTTTTGAAAATCAATATGCCAACTTTCAATTGGCAACATCGCCCTAACTGCATTGTACTCATCCTGAGAAATAACGGCTCCGTTTTGAAAAGTTTTTGGAAATGAATTGGGATCTTCATAGTACCCATTAACATTTGCGCCATTTCCGCAAAAATTATCACGAGCATTGTCTTCTGGACGCACAATCATAAAGCGAAGTTTTTTGGGACATTCCCATGCCGCATCTGCAGTTGTCTTAGTAATTGTGGGCTTCATTAAATCAACTTCATTAATAGTATCAATGACCCTTCTTATGCTATCATTATAACTGCCATTTGGATCACTTTCAGATTTACTGCCAAACAAGGCCTCATTACCTAAAGTGTCTCGCCCAGCTCCTCTGGTGAATGATATTCTAAGTCCCATCCCGTAGGCCTGTTCACTAGCACTTTGTGCCGGTGATATGGGAGTAACGGGGTGTTCTCCATCAACATCAACAAAACCCAATGCATATATTAATTGACCATCATTTAGTAAGTTTCTTAAATCTTTGGCTAAAGCCTCGCTACCATTGAAATATAAGGAGCTCTCAACTCGTCGATTTACAAGTCCTTCAATATTACTAAAATAGCCAATCTTTTGTCCTTTACTCAGAATAAGGGGTCGAAGCAAATTGTCTTCATCCAATGGGTTTAGTAAATTGTCGTAATCTACCCCTTCGGTACCTGTACTTCCGGTGTTTGAAATATAATACTGCAGTAAATTATTTGTACCTCTAAACACAGCCTGTACTTGAGCCCCACGATTTTGCAAACCCTCTTTTAAAACTTTTTCTTGTTGTGAAGGGAGCATATCGCCCACTGTCGTTAAAAAATCAGAGTTTAATCCTACACCAGAGCCCGGTCGTACAGCAGCAGCTTTGTAAGAAAAAATAGCTTCATTATTAAAAGAAGAGGTGTCAAATCCAGAACATGACATATAAGCAAACGTATCTATTTTTGTTTCATATGCAAAAGGATAATTGTCATAGGCAGAAGCTGAATCAGCTTCATCTATTTGCAATGGATCCGCACAATTTTGAAAATTAAATACAATAGCAAAAAATATTAGTGGTACAAAGTTTCGCCATTTTAAATGTTTCATTTTGAAACGCATAAATTCCTATCCCCAATACTTTATTGGAAAGTTCACAATTTATGCCAACCCTTTGACTTTTCAATGCAATTTGAACGTTACATTATTAACATTAGTCAAAGAGCTTTGCATATCCCCTCTACAAAAGACTTATCGGACAAACCTGTATAAAGTTGAGACTTTTTTTGAGTTACATTTTTTGGGTTACCAAGACAAGAAAAATGCGTTCCAATTTGACACAAAAATTCTTTGTATATTTCATTGCTAAAGCTTAAAATATACAAGAGAAAAAATATGAAGTTATTAGCTTTTTTGTTAATTCCATTTACTACAACTGCCTGTTCGATTTTTGGAGCTCGTACCGTAGAGGAGCCCAAGTATGAAGTGATTCTAAAGGAAAAAAACTTTGAAGTTAGAAAATATAATAGAATGATTATTGCTAAGACCTATGTTGAAGGAAAGTATGAAAACACTTCCAATAAAGCTTTTCGTATAATTGCCGACTATATTTTTGGAAACAATATCGCAGAAAAAGAAATTGCAATGACTGCTCCAGTGATGCAAGAACCTAGCAGCGAAAAAATCGCAATGACAGCCCCTGTAGTACAAAGTCCATCAGAAAAAGGCTGGTACATGTATTTTATTATGCCCTCTAAATACAAAATGGAAAACCTACCAAAACCTAATAATAAAGATGTTATTGTTGAAGAAGTCTCTGAGCAAACTGTTGCGGTCTACACTTACTCGGGTTTTACCACTCAAGATAAATTAGACAAATACGGCAAAGAACTTACATTATGGTTACAAGAAAAAGGATATACTCCGGTTTCATCTATTCGTTCGGCAAGATATAATCACCCATTAACTCTACCTTTTCTAAGAACTAATGAGGTCCACATCAGTGTTAAAAAACATTATCCTTAGCTTTTTGACTTCAATTCTTTTAAACTTACCCGCTGCTATGGCTACAGAATTGATGACAGAAGTCGGTGGAGCTTGGCAACATCGAAATGATGTTAAAATTAAACCAGAAAGTGGTACTTATTTCGAATTTAATGAATTGGATAAAGGACCATTTCCTCATTACCGAATTGAGCTATTTCAAGCTTTTGGCAAAAAGAGTTTTATACGACTGGTTTATGCCCCCTTCACAGTGAAAATTACAGGAAAACCTAAATTTGCTATTAACTTCAATGATAAAATCTTCATTCCTAATCGAGATTTGACCATCAACTACTCATTTAACTCCTATAGAGCCACCTATATTTATAGGTTGTGGGACAACTCAAAAAATTACTTTGAAGTTGGCTTCACTGGCAAAGTCAGACAAGCAGATATACAATTCACACAGGATAATACAACAAGCATGTATGACAACATAGGCTTTGTTCCTCTGTTTTATATGGGTACTCAGTTTATGCTCGCATCCAAGTTATTCTTTTATTCTAATTTTGATTTTGCAGTTGCTTCTCAAGGTCAAGCTTTTGATTTGGCATTAAAACTGAGATACACCTTATTTGATCCATTCAATATGGGGTTAGGCATACGCAGTCTAGAGGGCGGAGCTGATAACGAAAAGGTGTTTACCTGGAGCTGGTTCAATTACGCTGTACTTGATTTTAGCTTACAATTTTAAGTAGCTTTATGATATCAAGATAAATCATCTGCCACTTTAAAGACTTTTTTTGAAAATGTGACGATTTTTGGCAACATTACTCCTTAGTTACTCCCCAAATATCAAATATTTAAGCGATAGTTTGGAATAGAGAATGCATCAATTAAGATTTAATTATATCCCTATTGGAGTATTGAATGATATTTCGCAATTTTCACTATATTTTCTTGGTAGTACTCATCACATTAAGTGCTTTTGCAAGAAAGTTCGAAAATCCACCTATTTCAAAAGAAATTTGCATTGGCAATAATTGTAGAACAATAGAGGTTACCAATAAATATCGCGAAAATGTTCCCGACAAAGATATTATCGAAGAGGATTTTCATACAATTCGTGAAAAAAATAATAAATACGGATTAACAATTCGCAAAGTTAACGACAACACTATCATGATAGACGGCTATCACGACTCTTTTTTTAAACCTAAGAAAGAATACATTTATGAAGACCTTGATACTATCAAGTTAAAATTTCGTTTTCCTGAGGACCTCAAAAAAGATGAATTAAGTGCATTGGATAAGCTGACTGGGAACATAAATGCTCAAGAGCATATTGATAAACGAGATAGAATTCTTACTTATACAGTTAATGTTTGGAAAATGACTACCTCACCTCAATTGATGAACTTTGATCTATTCACAAAACTTGGTCTGTTTGCAATGGACTACAAGAGTGTCATTCAAAGTGAAAATTGTCGTGTGGAAAGTGGCCAAAGGCCTTGCCTTTTATTTCATGAAAATAAATTAGACTATATCTCTGTTGAAGATGTAAGTGTTCATATATATAAGCCCGATGGCAAAACTATCTATGAAACTAGAAAGTTTTTTAGCGTTCATATCCAGACCATGCCAGAAGAAAAAAGATCCACAAAAGAATATAAAAAGATGTTGGATTTAGCAAAAAACATGAATTCGCCCTTTGCCTTAATTGGCACAGGTAAGAATGAGTTAATATGGAATCAGGCTTTAAAGATTGATTTACTCAATGAACTCTACAACAAGAATTTAGATCCAAAAACATTTAGAGATTTTGCAGAAAAAGTATCTGAGATTAGGTTTGGTTTCTTTTATGTTCAACCCAATTCTTGCGCGGTTAGAGCTGTAGGTCAGGCTGTGGAGTGGAAAATTTTATTTAATCTTCCTCAGGGAAATGGAGTTGGTTTCTTTATGTGTGATACTACGGGTGATGGTTTTGCCAATCGTATTCAAAAAATCGGTTTAAGACTCGGGGGCATTGGTTATACAGGGGTTGCTTTTCAAAAACATGACCCAGAAAAAACAAAATTTAAAGACTTCTTTCAAACAAAACAAGCCTTCGAGTTAAATTTAGAAGGATTAAACTCTTATCAAGATTCTCAAAAAGTTCATGACATTTTTGCTTGTGATTTCTCAGCTTTAAAGATGAAGTTTTATTGGGGAAGTAAGGGTTTTCAGTTAAGTAGTGACTACTCAGGTTGTCATGAAGATGCCCTCGGCGAAGAGTATTTTTGGCGAAGAAAAACCGATAGAGATTCTGTAACTTTAAAAAACTTAAATTTAACATTGGTGGACTTCAGACCCATCTATGATTTGTTAAGTGCAAATATTGAAACTTTAAATTTTATAGAGCTTTAGTCGTTTATTTATTTAGTCCTAAAGCTGTTTGGACTTCAGGCAAGCTAATGTGTCGTTCGTCTATATAATTCAATTGTATAAGTTGTTCAACATAACCATCATCTCTCGATAAATGTTTTATCGCGTCTAACTGTTCACCCGTAAGCTTCATGTTTTTTAACGCTGTCTCTAATGATTTTTTAGCCGCTTCTGCATAAATTCTATAGCCCTTGGCTGCCTTATTTACAGTTTTTACAGAACCATCATTATTAAACAAAACTTGAACACCTTTGTTATCAAAAACGTTGACGGAACCAAACTCTCCATTTGGGTATATTCTCATATATAAAGTAACAATACCCATATAACCTAACTCTTCGGCTTCTGGAACTCTTTTGAAATATTGATTCAAACCTAAATTTAAATTTGTAACCACTTTTTCAAAGCTTTTTTCTGCTGCATTTTGTGCTTGAGCTTCCTCGGCTTTTTGTTGTTCCTCTGCAACACGAGCAGCTTCCTCTTCAGCTTTTCGTTGTTTTTCTAACAACTTCTTCTGCTCCTCAGCTTTACGATTTTCTTCGGCAATAAGTGCGGCCTCCTCAACTTTTCGTTGTTCCTCTGCAACACGAGCAGCTTCCTCCTTGGCCTTTCGTTGCTCTTCAGCAGCACGAGCAGCTTCCTCGGCTTTTCGTTGCTCTTCAGCAGCACGAGCAGCTTCCTCGGCTTTTCGTTGCTCTTCAGCAGCACGAGCGGCTTCCTCCTCGGCTTTTCGTTGCTCTTCAGCAGCACGAGCGGCTTCCTCAGCTTGATTGTTAGGTGTGATCTCAATTGAAAATTTTGAGGCATCGGCAAGTTCATCATCTGATTTATTAAAAAATTCCAAAATGGGAATTTTTAATCCTTCGGGCCACCAATAGTCATGGGTAAAAAATAATAAATGACCTGCCGTTGCTAAAATAAATGCACCAACAATAGCTTTCGATCGTTTATTACTGTTTTGATTTAAAACCAATTCACAATATGCATCTTTACTCGTAACTTCATTACTAGGAGGGACTTGTTCGTATCCACTCTTATTATTTTGCTCAACATTTCCAGCAAGACTATTTGCTGATTGTTTTCCAGGTGACACCTCTATACGTACACTGACGTCATCCACCTTGGCATGAAAATGTCTCCCCCCCTCGGTTGCAGCAAACACTTGCCTCAACGGGAAAAACACAAATAAGAGTAGTGCAAAAATACAAACAGTTTTCTTTTTCATAAACTTAATTAATCTTATTTCCTGCTGCTATACAGCCGCCTTCTAGTAATACAAGAGACATATCATAAAAATCTTGAGTGCTACGATAAGCCGCTGGGTCGTCCATCGCCTTTAACATGCCCAATTCTTTTTTTCTCAGTTCATTCTTTGCATCTTCAGCTAGTGACTCTCTTAGTTGCATATCTGTGCCAGCTCCATACTCACAAACCAAAGAACTCATTTGCTTCTTTTCAATTGAAGAGAAAGTCACAAATTCTTTTTTGAAATAAGTTTTTACCAAGTTCTTTGCCTCTAATTTTCCAACTCGTCCGAGTGTAGCTTGATTAGCAATAAATTGTCCAACCGCTGTATAAACATGTGCACCAGGGTCTGTTGTAGCCGCTGTATTTAACATTGTTTCAATGTATTCACCTAAATAGCGAACACATTTATTATGGCTCATAGCTTTTTCAGCCTGTTCTACAACGGCTTGTAAACTTGCTTGTCCACTGTCTACTAAACATACATCTTTTGTTGAAAATATATTTGTAAAACCACTTTGAATATCTGCAAGAATATTATCAGCATAAGATGCTGAAGCACTTAACAAAATTATAAATAGCATTATTGTTTTCATTTTTTTCTCCTAAACTAAATCAAAGCCCTAGTTGAGATTCCCAAGATTCATTAACTGGGCTCACTTCTTCAAATTCAATATTGTGTGGTGTAACTTGCGATACCTCTAAAGGCTTGCCAAATAGTACAGCTTGAACTCCGCCAACAACATTCTTCATTTGAGGAGTTACATCACCCAAGCTGGCTTCAAAAGACATTCCTACTGTTTGTTCTTCAATGGTATCTAATGTAAAATCAATATATTTCATCGAGTCCTTCATATCTAACAATACAGAGGCTGCAGTAACTACTAAAGGCTCAGTATTTTGAGATCTCGATGCGCTTATAAGTCTATAATAATCTTCAAAACGTGAGCTTAAACGAACACCATTAAGTCTTTTTGAATTGTACCTTCTTTTGCTTTCTACTACCGGACTTTCTCCTGAAGTTTGAGACAACAAGTACTCTTGTAGTGAAGGAACATCTTTGGTAGCAACATTACGTTTCAACTCACCGACCACACTATTACTTGCCACTTGAAGAGCTGTTCTCATTTCAGGCAATTTTGTTTTAATGACATTTAACATTTTAGCATAATTTTCTTTGATTTTTGCTTTGGCTTGTCGACAACCATCTACACTTTCATTAGATGAACATCCAGTATCTTCATAAAATTTCATATTACTATCTAATGTTTCTACGACATCAGCTAACTCTACTTCTATTTCTTCAGAATATTCACCTGTCGTTTTTATACTGTCACCAATTTTTTGCATTACATCAATTGATATCAGCCTCGCTTTTCCTGCCCATGTGGCAGTAGATATAAACATTACAGCAAATAGTATGCTGTATAATTTAGTTTGTTTCATAATTGCACCTCTCTTATTTTATAAATATCCATAATTTTTTAATTCTCTTTTAAATCTTTTCTTACGATAGGGGTTGGGATCATCATTAATAAAAATCAATGTAGTTAAACCAATCTGGTTAGTATATGCATACAAGTTAATTCCCTTAATATGCTTTTCTAAAGCACCTTTAATTCTCATTGTTTGAGCATAGTGTTTACTAGTGAATAGTTCCCACTTCTCAATGGGTCCTGCTTTTTCTTTTTCATTTTGTGCAATAATATGGTCAGAATAATTTTCTTTAATTCTTCCTAAATGATAAAGAATATAGCTACTATATCCTTTGGCTCCATTTGTTATTCGG
>JAGRAE010000075.1 GCA_020435005.1 Bdellovibrionales bacterium | reverse complement strand
CAATCTGCCCAGTAATTGGCTCAACCCAAAGCTGTAAATGTTGCTCAGACTTAAATGGCCACTGGCGATTTTTTCTTCCATTGAGGGGAATTCTTTTATCAAACGCATGGCTTGAATTCTGCGGTCGGCTTGGCCCTCGCAGGTTTACTAAGATCAGTGCCAACACCAGGAAACTCGCTGTATGGTCAACTCTTTGAGCACTATCTTATTTTGGAAATCTATCGTTATAATGAATATCTTCAGAAAGACTTTAGGCTTAGCTATTTGTCGACATCCAATAATACTGAAGTAGATCTTATCTTAACAAGAAATCGAGAAAATTACGTTATCGAAATTAAGTCAAAAGACAGAGTCGATAAAACAGAAATCAAAAAACTTGAAAGAATTGCTTCAGACATTAAAAATTTAAAATCCGTCTTATATGTATCTAATGACAAACAAAGACTTAAATCAGGGTCTATAACTTGTATACATTGGAGAGATTTTCTTGATTGGCTTCGGAGCATCTAAAAAAGTGTGTAAAGTAAAGCTATGGTGATAAACTCAGAATGTTAATTCTCTAACTACATATAATCACTTTGGAAATTCAATTTTGACAAGTCCCATTTCGTGTCCATATTTAACTTATAAGGAGGTATATGCTATGAATTCGTATATAAATGAAGCTACTACGGCTAAATTGCAAGAGTTCATTAGTCGATTGCAAAGTCGTATACCTGAAACAGATATTAAGCTGGAAATCAAACAATGGCCGAATAATGAAAGCTCAAAGCATGAATTAAAATTACAAGTGGCAAACCCAGCCTTTAATTTTGATTTACAAGCTAATGGAGAAAATTTAGAAACTATTCTTAAGGAGTTAGAGGATAATTTTTCAGATCAAATTGGTCAGAGAAAAGCCATTACCTTTATGATATTAGAAGGAATTGAAACGGATTCCCCTATCTATAGTTCTTACCTACAGTAAATATGAAAAGTAAGCGTCTCTTTGTTGGTCTTAGTTTAGAAAAAAATCTCTCTGCAGAAGTTTTAAAGATGATTAAGAAAGTTAAAATTTCTGTAGATAAGAAAAAATGGGGAGTTAAATGGGTTCCTAGCGATAACTTACACATTACATTAAAGTTTTTAGGCGAAACTCCAGAAAGTAAAATTGAAGATATAAAACAAGCTTTGCAAAAAGTCGCTGAAGATAGTCATTCTTTTAAGGTAAAACTTCATGGACTTGGTGGATTCCCTGATGAGAATCAAAGTCGAGTGTTGTGGGTGGGCGTTCAGGCAAAAAAAGAACTAAGGCAACTTCAATTGGCAGTTGAAGAAGCATTGGCAGATATCGGTTTTACTTTTAAAAGTGAAGAATACATTCCGCATGTCACGTTCGGGCGCCTGCGTAATAAACACAATGTTAAAGATTTAATCTCGCCATTTGTGCGTCATAAATTTGGGCAGCTAAGTGTAGATAAAATAGTGCTTTACGAGAGTCATATTCAAAATTATTTTCCCATTTACAAAGCTATAGGCGAATACTATATAGATATAAACGATAATTCATCAATTCACTTAGGACAAAAAATGAGCCGCAAAAATTCAACAATTTATTATACATTAACTGACGAAGCACCCGCATTAGCAACTCACTCATTCTTACCCATAGTAAAGGCATTTACTTCTACGGCGGATATTGATGTAGAGATAAAAGATATCTCTTTAGCCGGTCGTATATTGGCCAACTTTCCTGAAAAATTAAGCGATAAGCAAAAAGTCAGTGATGCACTTAGTGAATTGGGTGAATTGGCAAAAACACCAAATGCAAATATCATTAAATTGCCAAATATAAGCGCTTCTGTTCCTCAATTAATTGCAGCCATTAAAGAATTGCAAAGCCAGGGATACAATGTTCCCGATTATCCTGAAGAAACACACTCCGATGAAGAAAAAAATATTCGTGCAAAATACGCAAAAGTTTTAGGGAGTGCAGTAAATCCAGTTCTGCGCGAAGGCAATTCTGATCGTCGTGTAGCACCGCCCGTAAAAGAGTATGCAAAGAATAACCCTCATTCGATGGGCAAATGGAGCAAAGATTCAAAGTCTCATGTAGCTTGTATGAGCGAGGGGGATTTTTATAGTTCAGAGCAATCGGTGGTTATTAAAAGTAATACAGATATAAAGATAATCTTAGAAACAAATGGTGGTCAAACTGTAACTCTTAAAGAAAAGGTTTCACTATTAGCGGATGAAATCATTGATGCTTCATGTATGAGTGTTAGAAAATTGAGAGATTTTTATCAGCAGCAAATACAAGAGGCTAAATCACAAAATGTATTATTATCTTTGCATTTAAAAGCGACCATGATGAAAGTTTCTGATCCAATAATGTTTGGTCATGCGGTGAGCGTTTATTTTAAAGAAGTCTTTGAAAAGTACGCTTCCGTATTTAATGAAATAGGAGTTAATCCCAACAATGGTTTGGGCGATTTATATACAAAACTAGATAAGTTACCAAGCGACCAAAAACAAGAAATCATTACTGCCATAAATAAAGCAATAACAAATAGTGCACAATTAGCTATGGTGGACTCTGATAAGGGCATAACAAATCTTCATGTACCGAGTGATGTGATAGTCGACGCTTCTGTTCCAGCTTGTTTGAGATCTTCTGGAAAAATGTGGGGAGCAGATGGACAATTACAAGATACGATCGCGATGATTCCCGATCGTTGTTATGCTCCAATGTATCAAAAAGTTTTTGAGTTTTGTAAGCAGCATGGTGCTTTTGATGTAACAACTATGGGCAATGTCGCCAATGTGGGTTTAATGGCACAAAAAGCTGAAGAATATGGTTCTCATGATAAAACTTTTGAAATTCCTGAATCGGGAACGGTTAAAGTTGTAGACGATCAAGGCGAGTGTCTCATGCAACACTCTGTAGAAAAAGGTGATATTTGGCGCATGTGTCAAACCAAGGATATTGCAGTTAAAGATTGGGTAAAATTAGCCGTTAATCGTGCTCGGGCCACAGGAAGTACTACTATTTTTTGGTTAGATGAAAATCGTGCACACGACAGAAACTTAATTGCAAAAGTTCAAACTTATTTAAAAGAACATGAGATTTCAGGTCTTGATATTCAGATAATGTCGCCAGTAAATGCCATGTCGTTGACACTCGAAAAAGTGAAACAAGGTAAAGATGTTATTTCGGTAACTGGAAATGTTTTGCGTGACTATTTAACCGATTTGTTTCCCATTTTAGAATTGGGTACGAGTGCAAAGATGCTGTCAATTGTTCCCTTGCTGGCAGGTGGTGGACTGTTCGAAACTGGCGCTGGCGGTTCAGCACCAAAACATGTCCAACAGTTTTTGGAAGAGAATCACTTGCGATGGGATTCCCTTGGAGAGTTTTTAGCATTGGCCGTTTCTTTAGAAGATTTAGCTGAAAAGACCGGTAATAAAAAAGCCCTAGTGTTGGCTGAAACTCTAAACACAGCAAATGGTATGTACCTAAATGAAAATAAATCCCCCTCAAGAAAAGTGGGAGAATTAGATAATCGCGGTAGTCACTTTTATTTAGCAATGTATTGGGCACAAGCTCTAGCAAATCAAAATAATGATATTGAATTAAAAAATAAGTTTAGTGAAACTGCTAAAAAGTTTGAAACGACATCTAGTAAAATCGAAGAAGAATTGAACAGTTGTCAGGGAAAGTCTGTGGATATTGGTGGTTACTACCATCCAGATGACTTAAAGGCAGAACAAGCGATGCGACCAAGCTCTCTCTTTAATGAAATTATTGATTCGATAAATGCATGAAAAAATATTGACTCAAGATTTTTATTTGCAAGATACGGTTAAAGTTGCAGAGCAACTCATTGGAAAAAAGTTAGTTGTTACTTTGGGCCGTAAAAAGCTTTCTGGAATCATCTATGAAACCGAAGCCTATTTAGGTTTGGAGGACCCCGCTTGCCATTCGAGCACAGGACTAATTACACCGAGAACAAAAACTTTTTATTTAAAAGGTGGCCATAGTTATATTTATTTAATTTATGGCATGTATTTTTGTTTTAATATTGTAACTGGTCTAGAAACACAACCAGAAGCGGTGTTAATACGTGCACTTTATCCAGTGGAAGGACTCAATCATTTAAAAGCAAATAGTCCTCATATTCAAACAATAAAAAAATTAGCTGATGGACCAGGAAAACTTTGTCGATCTTTTGCTATAGATAAAACTTTTAATGAATTGCCAGTATTTAAAGCAAGTAAAGTAAATATCGTTAATACAAATCTAAGAATTGATGGCAGTAAAATTGAAACAAGTTCACGCATTGGAATTGATTATGCGGGTGATGCAGCCTTCTGGCCTTTGCGTTTCTACTATAATCCAGAGAATTTAGAGTCACAATTGAGTTTGTAAAAGTAAAAACTTGGACTTAATTTTGCAGTGTCAAATAAGTCATTTTCTTTTGAACTACAAGCAAATGAATGGGTGGAAATGAGTAGTAAAGGGGAAATTTTACATATTCCTTAGTAAAATTTTGAAGTTGGGTGATAGGTGAAAAAGCTTTTTAGGCTTTATATAATAATTTTAATTTGTTCTTTAGTTTGTGTTCCTCAAACAACTTACTCCAAAAATATACGAGTCAGACTATTAGATTATTGTGATAGTTACTTAAATACCCATCAAGATCTTCGATTTGTCTTATCTGATAATGGTACCAAGATGAATTTAAGATTACTAAAAAATTCATCTTTTCCAAATAAATTAATAAATTTTCTTTTTAGTAAATACTTTGGTCCAAAGCTTGGAATGATAGAATATGGAGAAATCCTTCAAGTAATTAACTCCATGCCAGAAAGTGAAAACAATTTTGTTAAATATCAAAAGGCTTTAATGTCGACGTATCATTTAACAAGGAACAGCGCTCAAAAAATTCCAAAACATGGGCCATTACTGATTGTTGCCAACCACCCTGGGGCTGGATGGGAAATATTTTCGATTGTTGAGTTTGTTTTAAAAACTCGTTCAGACTTTAAGATATTGGCTAATGAGGTGCTGGCCTCAATACCTGGGTTAGGAGATTCATTTATTCCCGTACCCATTCTACAAAAAAAACAAAGTGAAGCCTTAAAACAGGCAGAACAGCAACTAGAGCAAGATGGAGTACTTATAGTTTTTCCCTCAGCTACGGTTTCTCATTACGTTATTGGTAAAAGTCAAAATGGAGAGCCTATTGTTGTCGATGGCCCATGGACGAGCGCTTTGATGAGAGTTATTAAAAGAGTACAACCTAGTATCGTACCCATTCATGTAGACTCTCAACCAACAGAAACATGGCTAGAAGCAGTTGAGAAGGGGGGCAATGATACCCTCAGAGTATTAAACCATTTTGGTAATGAGATATTATCTCACCGAGGAGAAGATGTCCCCCTAACAGTGGGTAGAGCTATAGAAGCCAATGTTTATTTAGAAAAAATTGGTCTGAAAGACCTATTTCCAACATTGAGGCGAGCAACATACTTGCTTAACAGTATAACTTTACCCGATACACTAATTGGACAAAATGAGAAGTCCAAAGAGTTAGATGTTACAAGAAACAATGAGGCTGCGAAGTTATGGTTGCCATAAAAACCTTAGTTAGCTTAGTAATAACTTTTTTATTAGCTGTGCCCATTTTGGCTGAGCAAAGAGACTTTCCACAAAACAAACAAATTGATTGTAATCATTCTTTAGAACTGACAACGGTAAATGATGATCGTTTAAAAGTAAATTTAGTTAAAGCCCTAAGTTTTTTATTACCGAGCATAAGAAACCTTAAAAAACTCTATTACAATAAAGTTCAAGGAAAAGTTACTGAGGATAAGAATGTTTTTCAATTAATATCTGAAGTAATAAATATTAAGTTTAATTACGAACATGATTATGAAAAACAAATTCCTTCTGAGGGAGGGTTAATAACTGTTGTAAACAATTCCGTAGGTACTATTAATTCTATTGGTGCAATACTCGCATTATTAAAAGTGCGCAAGGACATTAAAATTTTAGGAAATGAGATACTTTGGAATATACCTGAACTGCGTCCATATTTGATTCCTTTTGATATGCGTGATGAAGACTTGTCATTTGCTCGTAAAGATAAAAATAAAATAAGTATTGAAAATGCATTAAAGCACGTAAAAAATGGTGGTGCATTAGTACTGTTGCCTGGCGAGGAGATGGCTACAAATAAATTAGTAGTCGGTCGCGCTTTTGAAAGTCGTTGGAATAATATCTATGGTCATTTAATCAAAGATGCACAAAGTCCTGTTTTGCCCATGTACATTAAATCTGATTCAACGGCCACTTTTAATTTTATGAGTATCTTTGGCAAAGCTATGAGAATAAATGCCTTAGCCCGTGAATTACACACTCATCGCAATCAATCTTTTGATGTAAAGCTGGGTAACTTGGTTTATCCAGAAAATCTAGAAAAGCTAAATGGTAGAGTTGCAAATATATCTGATGCTTTACGTACACATAGCCTGTTAATGGGTGGAGATGATGAAGTTATTGTGGGTTTTGGCTCTAGGCATATTAGCAAAATAAAGAGAAGACTCGAACATTTAAAACTATTTAAAAAAAATCCAGAAAAAATTGTAGCAGCTTTACCTAAAGATGAGGTGGAAGCCGAAATAAATGCTCTACCTGAACAGTCTGTTTTGTTAGAAGTCATAGGTAAAAAGTTTTTTCTCATCAAAAAAAATGAACAAACAGAAAAAATATTACACGAAGTGGGCCGTTTGCGTGAGGAAGTTTTTAGAGCCGAAAATGAAGGAACAGGGAAATCTATTGACCTAGATGAATACGATGAAGCCTACTATCATTTAGTTGCTTGGGACACAAAAGATAAAGAAGTTATTGGTTCTTACAGGTTGGGGTTGCATCAAAAGAAATTGTATTCACAATCCCTATTTAATTATAGTGATGAGTTTTTAAACTCCTTAGGTGTTGTATTGGAATTAGGACGCTCTTTTATAATTGAAAAGCACCGCAAAAGGTTGCTCCCATATATATTTATGGCTCTCGGAGAAGTTTTTTACAGAAATCCAGAAATTGATAGTGTAATGGGGCCAGTAAGTATTAGCGGAGATCGGTCATTAGTTTCTATGTTAGTGACAACAAGTTATCTTATGCAAAAGCATAAGGGTTTGCCACAACAGTCGCGGTTAGTTAAAGCACCTAATCCTTTCACGGTAAAGACTCATTTTTCCCCAGCATCGATGTTTAATTTTCTACAAACGATTGGTGATTTAAGACAACTTGGTAAGTATGTTCAAAGTTTAGAGGGGAATAAAGAATTACCTCCACTAATAAAAATATATGTTGATTTTGGTGTCGCCTTTTATGGATTTAATGTGGATTATGATTTTAACCGCGCGGTTGATGGTATGATTGCAGGCTATTTAGATAACTTCACTAAAGAAATTTTACTTTTTTTATTTAATAAAGATTCAGAAAAAGTAGAAAATTATCTTAAAAAACGTGAAGCGATACGCCGTGAGCGACTTAAAAATCAACCCGGATTTGAATTACAGTATTGACATAATAAGTCTAAGAAGGAATTCTTAATGCTTAAGTTACTTGTGACCAATGGGAGTTTGAAATGATTAAATTATTATTAGTAAGTGTATTATCTTTTTTTATTTTTTCTGCTTGTGCTAGTAAAAAACCAAAATACGATCCTGCAATGTTAGAAAAGTATCCTGAGTGCTACCATATCAACATGAAAATTTATAATAAATGCATTCGTGATAATGAAAGTGGAAAAAAGACTTCGGCTTTAGAAATTGAAAACAGTGGTTTGCCAGTTTATTAATTTAACTAATTGAAACTTTTTGCATAAAAAAAGCGCTGATTTTTCAGCGCTTTTTTTTATTCGAATTCTTCATCAACTTGATTCAGTCGATCAGGAAGCTCTTCTATCTGATCAGCATTGTTGGCTTCAATGCGATAAAGCCAACCATCACCTAGTGGATCATCAATAATAATTTTTGGATTTTGTACAACAGCTTCATTAACTTCTATAACTATTCCATCAACGGGGCTGTACAAATTAAAAGGACCTTGATCAGTTTCTAGATCACCACAAACTTCATCAGTAGCCACTTCTGTATTTTCATCAGGTAAGTTGGCAGTTTCAACTTCGTCAAAACCTTCAAGACCTTCTTCGTTGATTCCCACTGTTACAATATTGTCTTCAGCAGCAACCCACAAATAATCCATGTATTTTATCAAATCATCCACTAAGTATTCCTTTCAGTTCTTATAAATCGTAGTAGAGGTAAAACTCATAAGGAACAGGACGTTGTTGAAGAGGAATAACTTCTCTTTCATATTTGTATTGAATCCAGCTCTCAATGAGATCTTTTGTAAATACATCACCTCTCAATAAAAAGTCCATATCATTTTCTAGAGCTTTTAAGGCTTCTTCTAGAGTGGCAGGAACAGAAGGAATTCCTTTAGCTTCTTCAGGAGAAAGACCATAAATATCTTTTTCTAGTGGATCGCCTGGAAGAATCTTATTTTGAATACCATCAAGTCCAGCCATCAATAATACGGCTTCAGCAAAATAGATATTCGCTGCGGGATCTGGCGTTCTAAATTCAATTCGTTTAGCTTTAGGGTTTGGACCAGAATTCGGAATGCGAATGGCTGCTGAACGATTTTTGTAACTGTACGCTAATTTTACGGGGGCTTCAAAACCTGGTACTAATCTTTTGTAAGAATTTGTTGTTGGGTTAGTGAAAGCACAAATAGCTGGTGCATGTTTTAGTATGCCACCAATGTAATACAGTGCTAGCTCAGATAAACCTGCGTATTTGTCGCCAGCAAACAACGGTTCACCGCCCTTCCATAATGACATGTGAGTATGCATTCCAGAGCCATTGTCATTAAAAATAGGTTTAGGCATAAACGTCGCTGTTTTGTTATGACGACGGGCTACGTTTTTAACAATGTATTTAAACCACATCATTTTGTCTGCCATTTCAAGTGCAGAGTCGAAACGGATATCAATTTCACCTTGACCTGCAGTTGCTACTTCATGGTGTTGGCGTTCAACAGTGATTCCAACTTTCTCTAACTCTAAGCAAATTTCTGTACGTAAATCATGGTGAGTATCTGAAGGCATAGCCGGGAAATATCCCTCTTTGTGACGAGGCTTATAACCTAAGTTGCCTCCTTCATCACGGCCGGAATTCCATGTGGCTTCACTTGAGTCCACTTGGTAAAAACCACCATACGATGTTTGTTCATAACGAACGTCATCAAAAATAAAAAATTCAGCTTCTGGACCAAAATAACAAGTATCTGCAATACCCGTAGATTGCATATAACTAATGGCTTTTCTAACAATTTGACGAGGATCTCTGTGATAAGATTCATAAGTATCAGGGTGTACAATATCACATATTAATGAAAGTGTAGGGACTTCCATAAACGGGTCAATTTTTGCTGTGGTTGGATCGGGTTTAACGATCATATCAGAATCGTGAATACTCTGCCATCCACGCAGTGAACTTCCATCAAAACCGAGGCCTTCTTCAAAAATATCCTCTGTAAGTTCACTCAATGGTATAGTAAAATGCTGCCACATTCCGGGCAGGTCGGTAAATTTAAAGTCGACCATTAAAACATTGTTTTTTTTGGCGAACTCAATGGCTTCTTTGGCGGTCATAGATTTTTCTCCTTATAGTTATAAAGCTTCATCATCAATTTCTCCTGTGCGAATGCGTACAGCTTTCTCCACGGGAGTTACAAAAATTTTCCCATCACCGATTTTACCGGTTCTTGCTGATTGTTTTATAGCTTCTATTGCGGGTTCTAAAAGAGCATCGGAAAGAACAATTTCTATTTTTGTTTTGGGCAAAAAGTCGACCACATATTCCGCCCCCTTGTAGATCTCAGCACGTCCCTTTTGTCTGCCAAAACCTTTTATTTCGGTGACAGATATCCCCTCGATTCCAATTTCAGATAAAGCTTCAACTACATCGTCGAGCTTGAAGGGTTTAATAATAGCTTCAATCTTTTTCACTATGTGGAAACTATATATTGATATTTAGGCATGACGTCAAATGGCTAAATAGTGCGCCATCATTTTTTTTGTAAAATCCACTTAATGAGCTGCGCCGGTTTGCGGTTGGCTTTAGGTTTTGGTAAAAGGCTTACTTCCAAAAGGTGAGGGAGTGTTCAAGATGACAAAAAGTATGAAGTTGTTTGTTTATGGTTCTTTTTGTGAAGGAATGGTTCACTATAACCGCCTTGAAAAATTTGTTAAAACAAAAGAACCTGCTAAAATAAAAGGCAAAGCCTACCAATTAGAAGTAGGTTACCCCGTTTTTTTAAACGAAGGGGAAGATTGGATTGAGGGTCAAATTCTTACCTTAGAAGCTAATGAAGTTTTGTTTCAGCTCTTGGATGAGTTTCACGGTTTTTCACCCTTAAAACTAGAGAGAAGTTTATTTTGGAAAATCGAAACAACGGCTTTAATGGATAATGAGCAAGTTGAAAGAGTAATGGTTTACGCCTTAAACCCGGCAAAACTACCTAAAAAAGCTCATTTAATAGTCAATGGAAATTGGCGAGAAGCTTTGGGGCAGAAGCCGAACTTCTTACACCAACTCACAGAAAAACAAGTGAATTATATTAAAAAACTAGGTGCATCTTCGGGGAGAGACATAGTTCCTATTGATTTAGATCTTTATCGCGAGCTTATGAAAATGGAACTTATCGTAGATAAAGGTCGCCGACTAGCATTAACAAAACTTGGTAAAGAGGTATTTAAGTATTTACCCTAAAAATTATTTCAACATTGTACTCATTGAGCCAGATATTCCCCAAAATACCGGGAATATCGGGCGTACATGTGTAGGAAGTTGGTCAAAACTTCATCTCGTGGGCCCATTGGGCTTCAGCATTGACGACAAACAACTTAAAAGAGCTGGTCTTGATTACTGGACTGAGCTGGATTGGCAATTTTATGAAAATTATGAGCAATGGTGGCAACAAGTGTCAGATCCAAGTCGAGTGTTTTACTTTACTACAAAATCAAATCAGTCTTTCTATGAAATAAAGATAAAACAGGGTGATTGGTTTGTTTTTGGCAAAGAAACTAAAGGGCTCGACGAGCAATTACTTAAAAAAAATTGGGATCAGACAGTGACTTTGCCTTTTCCTGGTAAAATACGTAGTTTTAATTTAGCCAATGCCGTGGCTATGGCCATAGGTGAAGGACTGCGTCAACTGAGGTAGTAACCACTCAAACTTAAACACACCATTTCCTTTCTTATGTTGTAGGCATTGCATAGTTTCCCTACAAGTTGTAACTTAAAAAGCTATGATTCAAAAAGCTCTCGCCAAAGTATTTGGTACAAAACACGATAGAGAAATGAAGAAGCTTCAACCCTTAATTGATAATATCAATTCAATGGAAAGCCGATTTAAAAATATGAGTGATGATGAACTCAAGGCCATGACTCCACACTTTAAGGAGAGATTGGAAAAAGGGGAGTCACTTGATGACATTTTACCAGAGGCTTTCGCCACATTGAGAGAAGCTTCAATAAGAGTATTGGGCATGCGACATTACGATGTTCAATTAATTGGTGGAATCGTTTTGCATCGTGGAGGTATTGCCGAAATGCGAACGGGGGAAGGAAAGACCCTTGTTGCAACTTTACCCTGTTATTTAAATGCTTTAACGGGCAAAGGTGTTCATGTTGTTACGGTCAACGACTATCTTGCTAAACGAGATGAAGAATGGATGGGACAACTTTATAGATGGATGGGTCTAACCACCGGGACCATTTTACACGATTTAAATCATAGGCAACGTCAGGAAGCCTATGGCGCTGATATTACTTACGCTACAAATAATGAGTTAGGCTTTGACTATCTTAGAGATAATATGAGCTTTGAACTCGAACATTATGTCCAGCGTGAATTGAATTTTGCTATAATAGATGAATGTGATTCTATTCTTGTCGATGAAGCGAGAACACCTCTTATAATCTCAGGTCCCTCTGAAGATTCAGTGGATAAGTATTATGAAATTAACAAGATTGTTCCCTACTTAAAAAAAGATGTTCATTTTACGGTGGAAGAAAAATCTAAAACTGTATCCATAACAGAAGAGGGTAGCAATATCTGTGAAGAAAAGTTGGGAGTTTCCAATTTGTATGAACCTGGTAATATCCAGCTACTTCACTTTATTTATCAAGCTCTAAAAGCTCATCATTTGTTTCATAAAGATGTCGATTATATGGTGAAAGATGGTGAAATCATTATTGTTGATGAATTTACTGGGCGATTAATGCCTGGACGTCGTTGGAGTGAAGGTTTACACCAAGCTATCGAAGCTAAAGAAAATTTAAAAGTACGAAGTGAAAACCAAACTTTGGCGACCATTACTTTCCAAAACTACTTCAGAATGTACAATAAATTTTCGGGAATGACAGGTACGGCGGAAACAGAAGCTGTTGAGTTTAAAAAGATTTACAACTTAGATGTCACGGTAATTCCGACAAACAAGCCTATTGCTAGGCTTGACCATGACGATGTTGTTTATAAGACTGAAAAAGCCAAGTTTAAAGCCATAGCTAATGATATAAAAGAGTGTAAAGTAAAGGGCCAGCCCGTATTAGTCGGTACAGTAAGCATTGAAAAGTCAGAAGCCTTATCAAGAGCACTAAAAAGTGAAGGAATCACTCACAATGTTCTGAACGCTAAACAACATGAGAGAGAAGCTGAAATTGTAGCACAAGCAGGACGTTTTGGTGCTGTGACTATTGCAACAAATATGGCTGGTCGAGGAACAGATATTGTGCTGGGTGGTAATGCTGAGTTTTTAGCGCGTGCTGAAGTTGCTAATCAAGAGGGTGAAGAAAGTGAGGCTTTCAAGGCCACTTTAAGAAAATATGAAGCGCAATGCGAAGAGGAGAAAAAGCAAGTTATAGCTGCCGGTGGTTTATATATTGTGGGTACGGAAAGGCATGAATCTCGTCGAATTGACAACCAATTGCGAGGTCGTTCGGGAAGACAAGGAGACCCAGGAGCTTCTCGATTTTACCTCTCATTAGAAGATAATCTAATGAGAATTTTTAATGGCGAGCGTATTCAAAAGATTATGAGTACGCTAAATGTCCCTGATGATGAACCCATTGTTTCTGGTATGGTTTCTAGAGCCATTGAAGGGGCCCAAAGAAAAGTTGAAGGGCACCAGTTTGATATCCGAAAGCACCTACTAGAGTACGACGATGTGATGAATCAACAACGTAAAAATATCTATTCTTTACGCCGAAGTGTTTTAGAAGGTGACGATCTTGAGAGAATTGTCTTAGATATGTTAGGTGATTTGACATCTACCGTTTTAGATTATTATGCCCCAGAAGGAGCCAAAGTTCAGGATTGGAACTTGGAGGGTTTAAATACGGCTCTCCAACAACAGTTTGGAATTAGTTTAAGTTCAACAGAATTAAATAAATATTCAGCTGAGTCCCTAACTGAAGAAGTTAGTCAAAAAGTTAAAAAAGTTTTTGATCATCAAAAACAAACAATTGGTGATTTTTTTAGTCATGTTCAAAAAATGGTGTTGCTACAAACCATAGATACTAGATGGAAAGAGCACTTAGCCTCTATTGATCAACTTAAAGAGGGTATTAATTTGCGTGCCTATGCCCAGAAAGACCCGCTTATTGAATACAAAAAAGAATCTTTTCGTGCATTTGAGGAAATGCAACACGCAATTAAATCTGAATCTATTGAGAAGCTATTAAAAATCCAAATTGTTACTCAAGAGCAAGCGCGAGAACAAATGGAACTTCATGATCACGATGGAGATTATGACTATTCTGGAGGAGATGATAGTGAGATTGGTGGATTTGCAGAAGGCCTTCCTTTAGCCCAGCCGAGTTCCAGAGGTCCTCAAAGTTTAAACCAAAGTTTGAGTTATTCTTCTGGAGAAGCTCAAGACGATAGTCCAAAACTCAATCGTGCTGAGCGAAGACGTCGAGAGCGCATGAAAAAACGCCACAAGTAACTTATAATTTAGATATATTCTAATTATTTTTATTTGAGGTTATCAAGTGGCAAGTTGCCCAAATTGTGGTGCGAATCTAAATGAAGATTTTGGCTTAGTGAGCTGTAGTTCTTGTGGAGCTTCGTTATTTATTGAGATGGATGGGTCTGTCCAAAGTCAAAAACAAGATGATTATAATGATGGTACTTCATTGGAAATTGTAAGCGATGCTGAGAGCTTCGAACAATTAGGAGCCCATCAGAGCCTAGATAATATTAATTCAGATGATGTTTTAGTTGAAAATTTTCAATTGGATGAAAAATCCTATGAAGAGCCGGTTGAAGAATTATACGAAGTGCCAGCTGAAGAAGCGGTTGATGAGCCGGTTGAAGAGTTATATGAAATGCCTGCTGAAGAGCCAGACTTTAATTTGTCTGATGAAGAATCTAATATTGAAACTGAGTATATTCCAGTTGAAGTAGATCCTGTTTTGGAGCCTGCAGCTGAGTCTTCAATAGATTCTACAACGGAAGCGGCTATGCAGGAAGTTGTTGAATTTGGTAATTCAGAAATTTCACAAGCTTCAGAAGGGTTATATGTTTATACCCTAAGAATTGATGGTATTGATTCTAATGATGTTAAAAGTCACTTGCATTCCATACTAAGTAACTCTCGCTTAAAATTAAATGCTAGCGAGTTAATATCTACAATTAAATCTGGTCACCTAACCATTAGAAATTTAAACCCAATTAAAGCCTATGTAATTATCAACGAAGCAAAGAATTTACCTATAGATATATTTTGGGAGCAACATGACATCACTTCTTAACTTGTTTGTTTTTATTTTCTTGCTGGTGAATATTCCTGCGCAGGCAAAATTAATGTCTGAATACACTGAAAAAACAGGTAAGTTAACTCTCTTAGAGTCACGTAAAAAAGAGTTTGAAGAGGCAAGAAATTCAAAGTTAAAAGCAATAAAGCATTCTAAAGATGAAAATGAGCAAAAAAAACTTTATGAAGAAGCTCTTAAAGACCAAGACGAATTGAATAAAGTAGTTAGAGAATACAATGCTATTCGAAGAGAGTTAAAATATAAATTTCCCAAAAAAAATGATCAAACAATGCGGAGATATTTACCGATGCGAGAGGTTAGCTTAGAAGAAGTTGCAACACAAACTGGTATTGATGGAATACTTGATCGAGTAAAGAAAAAAATTGATAAAAAATATAAAAAATTTACTTTGACAGAAAAAGAAAAGTTAGAAAATCCTAAAAAAAAGAAATATGAAAAAATAGAGAATGAAAAAATTGTTTTAGAAAAATGATTT
>JAGRAE010000074.1 GCA_020435005.1 Bdellovibrionales bacterium | reverse complement strand
ATTTTCATTAATTGGTTCATTTTTTAAATCTAAAACTATTTTTTTACATATATCATATTGAACTTTAATATTCATGGGATTGAAATCCAATATTACTTTTGCAACACTTACCATTTTTTTTGTGTTCACATTTCGTTTTGACAGTGACTTCCATCTGTTCCATTCAAATTGGTATAAGAACCCCAATGGAATCGGATTTTTTCTTCGATATACATGTCCTGTAAACAAACCAAATAAAAAGCTACTTATTGGTAAAAAATTATGTATATAATCTGGCGAATGACTACTGAATACATAGCCCCACCAAGCAAAAACATATAAGAAAGGAACAACCAGTCCCGACGATACTGAGAAGTATTTCCATCCCCAAACCTTCCATATAGCCCATTTAAAATCTCTTAAATAAAAAAGTGAAAAATAAGCTCCAGAATACCAACTGGCTACTGCAAAAAAATTAACATAATTGGGCTCATTCAAAACTAACTTTCCAGAAGCCACCCCAATAGTCATACTGAATAGGAAAGTTAAAAGTCTACCCATTCTCATTTCAACATAAGGGGCCATTGATAGAACAAGCAATGTAACTAAAACTATTTCTGCAATACTAATATTGATATCTTTTTTATAAATAAATGACAGACCAAAACTGATTATTACAAACCAACTTATAAATGAAGTTTTAATATGTTTGTGCCCTAAGCCTAATGGTAATATCACATATTTGTATCGGCTTATAAATATTTAATATTAATAAGTTATTCTGGAATATATGGACAATAGTTTTGTTTTATTAACCAATCTATAAAAGCTCTTCTACACTTTTCTTCAATATATTCGATTTCAATACCCGCACCAGGTAACAAATCACTGCCCTCTTCACTTCTTACCCATCTTACACGACCTTGGCCGCAAATACTGATGACCGGTTTTGAGTCTTTGATTTTGATATCAAAACTAACCAATTCATCAACTTCTGGAAATTGACGAGTTAGTGAAACAAAAAAACCACCTCTTCCCATTTTTATTTGAGAATTGTTTTTTTTGAAATCAATGCTTTCTACAGATTTATTCACCATCATACTTAGATGGCCCGCTGGGGCCTGCTTCCATCTTTCATTGAGATTGAGTAGTGTTTTAGTAATGGCGTCTTTAATCGCACTGACACGAAAAGGTTTTGAGAAAAAACCATCCACACCTTTTTCATACATTTGAGAAACTGAGTAATCAGAATAACCTGAAATAAATAATACTTTAGGATGTTTACAACTTCTATTTCTAATAAATTCAAGTACATCCATACCACTACCGTTTGGCATTCGGATGTCTGAAATGACAAGACTTACACTCTCATCACTTTTTAAATACTCAATAGCTTCATTTCCACTACGTTTTTCAACTACGTTAAATTGAAACAATCTAAAAGAAGTTGCTATTGAGCTTAACAGTTCTTCGTCATCATCAACAATTAAAATAGTAATCTCTTTTGGTGACACCCTGATCTCCTCTTTAATTAAGTATCTGAAACATCTCTAAACAAATCAAGGTTGATTACAAAATTTAGAAAATCATTAGTTACTAGACGTAAGTCTACGAAACACTGTCTCTAATCAAAATCATGAATTAGAATGATTAGTGTCTTTCACGGAGGAAAGCCTATGCTTCGTTATTTTCTTATTTCTTTCTTAATATTTAGCGCAACATCTAAGGCTACGACACAACATAATTATTATGGACAAGACTTTTACAATGATGTCGACGAATTTTCTAATAAAAAGACATTAAAAAAAGAACTTAATAAAATTTTAAAAAATGCACACATTCATAGTGAAGGCTCTGCCGACATTATTGTAAATAAATGTCCGAATAATAAAAATTGTTACACACACAAATTATATACTTACAAAGAGGCTAGAAAGTTTTTGTTTGGCACTCTCTATTTAGATGAAGATGCACATGGTACTTATATTAAAGGTGTATATTGTAATTATAAATATAGAGAAAAAGATTTTCCCAAAAACGCTGGCATAGGTAAAGGCAAGCTTCCTTCGGCAAAGGTACTTAATACTGAACATACCTGGCCTCAATCAAAGTTTAACCCAAATGAATCACAAAGTTTACAAAAAGCTGATTTGCATATTCTATTTCCGGCTAGTCCCCGAGCAAACTCTCTTAGAAGCAATTTAGACTTCCAACAACTTTCCCAAGTTTCACAAAATATTTGTAACGACTCTGGAAAAGGTTATATAAACTACGCAGAGGGTAATTATTTCGAGCCCCCTGAGGAACATAAGGGCAATGTGGCGCGAGCTCTTTTTTATTTTTCAGTTCGTTATCAACTCCCCATCGTTGATCATGTCGAAAACACTTTGCGTCTGTGGCACATTAATGATCCTATAGATCAAGATGAAACAAATAGACATCAGCAAATTTTTGAATTTCAAAAAGTTAGAAATCCGTTTATAGATCATCCCTGGTTGGTCAATTATATTAATGATTTTTAGTCGCGGGAATATGGAAAACAAGAGCCACCAGAAAAACGCGCTCCTTCTGAAGAAGAACAATCATAAGGTGGAGTGTCTCCGGGAACATCTGGTACAAAATCATCAGGATCTGTTCGGTCGTTACAAGCATCTCCCAAAAATCCTTCACAATCGTTAACGCCTGCTCCACCCTCAACGCCATTTCTATCAGCATCTTGAGAGCCATTGACGGGATTGGCAATAAAATTTTGAAATTGAGCTTCTGAGTTGTATTCTCTAATGTACCAGCGCATTCTATGAATCGTTTCAAGATCTTCATTCATGCATCTAAATTCATAAGAGGGTTGACCTGGAATATGAAAAAAATCGCCACTGCGGTCTTCTATGGGATCTATAAAAATGGGCAGATACGAAACACGAGCGTTAATATTACCTTGATGATCATGGCGCGTGTCTGTTCCTTCGACGTAAGCATGCCAATTGGAAACTAAATGGTTGTCAGCTTCATTGTTTATAGAATTGGGGGCCGGAATTTCATAGCGATCGGATAGACCTTTTTCTCTTGTATACCATATTTGTCGCATGGGAATACCGTTTACTGTCTTGGGCCAATTTGAATCGACCACTGCTGTTCCAGAAATACAATTGCCATATTCTTGATTGCCATACTCGATGTTAAAACGTGGCTCAGTACCTTTGCCAATTGGATTTGGTGGGTCTCCTGTTCCATTTTGGTTATCCACTGTTTCTATATATAAATTATATCTGCCTCGGCAACAATTTGTTCCTGTTGGCGATTGATCATAACGACAGAATGGTGTGCTTGAATCGGGGTCGATATTATATAACTCAAGACCAGCGTTGGCCGAGAGAGAAGCACAATTATCACCTGTTCCCAATACACCACCATCTGCTGGCAACCCATCAGCCGTTGGATCACTGGGGTACCAATTCCCATCTGAGTTTTGCACAAAACATTCAGGGTTTCCACTAGGTTCACCAACATCATTCACGTATTTTCTTATCCAAATTCCTGGAGGACCCGTGCCCACTTCTTGGTCATAGTGCCAATAATTACTAAATGTAAAGTAGTCACACATTCCTGTTGGGATAACAAATTCTATGCGCATACCATGAAAATATAAATCCTGTTCGTTAACATCAACCACACAACTTAAATCTTTATTGGAAGTTTCACCTTTTGTAACTCGACAAGTTTTACTGACATCGAATGAAGGGAGCACTTCGTATTCAAAATACTCAAACACTTCATTGCCGTCTGCTGAATCTAGAAACTTAACATAGAGTTCTTCGGCTGTATCAGGATCAGGTGGCGGTCCATCTGGTGAAGTTGATGAGCAATTATCACACAGTCCAGGAGCGTTGCCAGCTCCTTCATCACAAGCACCAATGACTAGAAAAGTACCAAATAAAATAATTGTTAATGGTTTAAAAAAGCTTTTCATACATTTACATATCGTAAATATAAATTAAAAGCTTAAGCTTAATTCTCGTTTTGAGACAGCTTTTGTTTTTTTAACTCATAAAACTGTTCACTTTTATATTTCCTGCACCAAGGTAGTGATAATATACCGAGTATAGCTCCAATATCCCATTCTTGAGACCTATATAGAGTATCGCTAATAGTTTCATAATCTTTTTTTTCAATTCTTATTCTTTGTTTTCCTAAAAACCATTTTCGATCTGTATGCTCATATGGCGTTTTACCCACGAGTTTATTATCCATATAAATTTTTGCACCTATTGGATAACTGCGAATAACGGTTGTACTTGTACATGCCACAATATTCATCATCAAAACAGTCATTAATAGAATCTTCATATTCACAACTTACTGTAAGCCTCCCCTTAAAGGTACACGGTTCTTTTTCCAGTAAACACTGCATAAAATTTGTTGTTCATTTTGGACTTTAGAAACTTTATTTGGTTATTAGCTTCTAACTGCTACTTTTAGCTTTAATTTACGCGGCGTTTACTGGAAAAAGAACCGTGTACCTTTAGGGAGGACAAAGTAAAGTTTAAAATATGAGTGTGATTAAGCAAGAAATTATAGAGTTAAAAGCTGGTGAAATACTAGTAAAAGAAGATCAACCCAGTTCGGCTTTATACATTATAAAAGAGGGACAATTAGAAGCTTACAAAGAAAAAGACGGCAAGCGTATACCTCTAGGTCTTATAAACTCCGGTGAATACGTGGGTGAAATGTCATTGTTACGCAACACCAGCTACACGAATAGCGTCGTAGCTTTAACTCCTGTTAAAGCTATACGTTTACAGAAAACAGCCATAGAAAAGCAGCTAGAACAAGCCCCGAAATGGTTAGTTGCCCTCACTAGAGGTCTGGTGGCTCGCCTAGACCTTGCTAATGATATTTTAAAAAGAAATGGCATCGAAGATGAAAAAATGTCTTCTGCCATAAAAGCTATTGAAGAAAAGAACCCTATAGAAGAATAAGACTTTTGCCGATAAATCTTTATGGCAGAACTAGCTAAAAAATTCGTAGAGCGCGAACCTAGGTACATTTTGCGCGCTTCAGATAATAAATTTTTAAGGTTTGCGATAGAGGGTGATAAGCATCACATTTACACAACTACACTTGTAAATATCTCTATTACAGGTCTAGCTTTTATTTGTACAAAAGACCAATCACCTAAAGTTGGAGAATTAATAAAGATGGAATTTCCCATTCCTGGAGGCGAACAAGCCGCCTGGTGGGGAAAAGTTGTTAGAATAGAAAAATATAGACTCAACAATAAGTGGCAAAAAGAAGATGAAAACTTTGCTGTACCTGAAGAGAGAAAAATTGCCGTCAAGTTTGAGAACTTACCTGAAGGACACATTACACATATAAAAGAAGGACTAAAAAATAAAGCACAAGAATTAGCCCGGCATAAGCGTTTTCAATTTAAGCTTCAATTAAGAGAAGAATGGCTACAATTTTTAAAAGAATATGGATTTCGGTTAATTATTTTTGGTGTGAGTATTGTCTTTACATTTTTATTTCTTTACTTGATCTCTATGCCAACCGACAATTATACGGCTGAACGAGGAGCTCCTTGGGGACAAAGGTTTAAATAATTTTGACTTCTCATGAGCTAACTGTAGCTCTTTATAAAACTTTTCCCTACTAATATAACGTCCACCTAAAGCCTGTAAATTAGGTGTCACCATTTGAATATCCATCCACTTCAATCCCAAATTATTCAATTCTACAATTAAAGCCAGTAATGCCACCTTAGAGGCTTGAGACTTTTTAAAAAACATACTTTCACCACTAAAGCTCCCCTGCATATAAACACCATAGACCCCGCCAATGAGTTCATTCTTTTCCCACACTTCAATAGAATGAGCATAGCCGGCACGATGAAATTCTTTATAACCGTTCATCAAATGTTCCGTTATCCACGTACCAGTATCTCCTTTTCGTTTTTGGAGTGCGCAATTTTCAATAACTTGATCAAATGCTGTGTTCCAACGAATTTCCCAGTTACATTTTTTAACAAACTTATGGAAACTTTTTGAAAGATGAACCTCTGAGAAATATAAAATACCTCTAGGATCTGGAGAGAACCATAAAATGGGAGATTCTTCATAAGGCCATGGAAAAATTCCCCAACTATAGGCCTCTTTTAATAAATCAACAGTTAATTCGTCACTCATAGCGACTAGGCCATCAGCCAATGCATTTCTTGGGTCGGGAAAAAAGTATCGCGGTTGATTAATCATAATGCTGACCCTTTTTTACAAAGGTCACACTTTCCACAGGGTTTAGGGTTTTCCTCACCAAAATATCTATAAATCGTTGCCAAACGGCAGCCTTCAGACATTAGTGCCCACTGTACCAACTCTAACAACTTTTGGTTTTGAACTTTTAATCTTTGTATTTGTTGATTTTCATCTAAGAGTTCTTGAGAGGGCTCTTCCACGGCGGTCATCATACGTCTATTTTTCTCATCAATAATTATACAACCCCATCTTTCCAATAGATTAAGTGAAGTTTCCAAACGAAAATCTCTTTTGTGATAAAAATGAAGTTGTTCTCTTATATATTCTACTCCTTCAATTAAAATACGATCTGAATAATCTTTAATAATCTGATAAACTTTTCTCACAAAAGAAGCTTCTGGAGTTGCCCACTTTATAAAGTCCATTTGAATACTAATATCATCTTGATCAAAAAACAAATGAACCTCTGCTTCTTGTCCATCACGTCCGGCTCGTCCTATTTCTTGATAATAAGCTTCAATGGATGCGGGCAATTCACAATGAACTACTAGCCTGACATTGGGTTTATCTACACCCAAACCAAAAGCCGGTGTCGCTAAAATCCAAAGATTATCAGATGCAATAAATGACTTCTGATTGCGCCATCTATCTTTTGCTGACACTTGTCCATGATAAATTAAATGCTCTATGCCTAATTTTGCTATTTCATCTGAAACTTTTTGAAGTTCACTAATCAAACTAAAATAAATTATACCAGGACCAGGAACATGGTGGCGCAAAGCCACCAGATTTCTAATCTTTGTTTCTCTCCCATACAAATCGTGCACTTGAAGTTGTAAATTGTTTCGATGAATAGGAGCTTTAAATAGTTTAATTGGATCTGTGTTCTCTTGATTTAATTGTTGAATAATATCTTTTTGAACAGCTTCTGTTGCCGTTGCGGTTAAAGCCAAAACTGGTGGGTTACCTAGTTGCTTGCGAATTTCACCCAATCGACTGTACTCGGGTCTAAAATCTTGTCCCCATTGAGAAATACAGTGAGCTTCATCAATGGCTAATAAAGATATTTTCACATTCTCTATTATGTCATTAAACTCTTGTTTGCGAAATCTCTCAGGAGTTACAAACAACAATTGGTATTTCTGCTGTTTTAATTTTATTAGTTTTTTTTCTTTTTCTTCTTTTGATAAGGATGAATTAATAAAATCAGCACGAATTCCCAACTCCCGTGCTTTCTGCACTTGATCTCCCATAAGTGCAATTAAGGGTGAAATTACAAGAACTAAATCCTTGTTGGCAAAAGCCGCTGGCCATTGGTAAGTGAGACTCTTTCCACCCCCCGTAGGCATGATCAATAAAGCACTCCCCTCTTGCAAAATATGCTCAATAACTTCCCTTTGCGGAGGTCGAAATTCATGAATTTGCCACTGTGCCAACTGCTCGGCTTTGATAAGAGTTTTCATCCATTTTCTAAGTTATTGAAATTATGAGACAATTACAATAAATAAAAAGTGATTTCATGTTTTGCACTTCTAATAAGTTCGTGTTAGAAAACAACTTCAAATTTCACTAATATAAACAAGGATTTAACGAAAGAGGAATCGGCAATGGCAAAGACTTGGGATCTTGATAAGGTTCGAAACATTGGTATCTCCGCCCACATTGACTCGGGTAAAACAACTCTCACTGAGCGCATACTTTTTTACACTGGTAGAATTCACGCTATCCACGATGTAAGAGGTAAGGATGGCGTTGGTGCAAAGATGGACTCCATGGAACTTGAAAAAGAACGTGGAATTACTATTCAATCTGCAGCGACCAATGTTCATTGGGGCGAAACTGAAATTAATATTATTGATACTCCCGGACACGTGGACTTTACAATTGAAGTGGAAAGATCTCTTCGTGTTTTAGATGGAGCTGTTCTCGTACTTTGTGGTGTTGCTGGTGTACAATCACAATCTATAACTGTTGATCGTCAAATGAGACGTTACAATGTACCAAGAATTGCATTCATCAATAAGTTAGATCGCTCAGGTGCAAACCCCTTTCGTGTGACTGATGCCCTTCGCGAGAAGTTACGACACAACGCAGTTATGATGCAAATTCCTATCGGATTAGAAGATGCACATGCTGGAGTTGTTGACTTAGTTACTATGAAAGCTTGTTATTTTGAAGGTGAACACGGTGAGAAAATAGTTGAAAAAGACATTCCCGAAGAGCTTTTAGAAAGTGCCAAAAAATACAGACAAGAAATGATTGGCAAAGTTGCTGATTTTGATGACGAACTCGGTGAAAAATTCCTAATGGAAGAAGAGCCTACCGTCGAAGAAATTATGCGGGCCATTCGCAAAGGTACATTAAGTCTTGAACTCACTCCTGTCTTCATGGGTTCAGCTTACAAAAACCGTGGCGTACAAAAATTATTAAATGCCGTCACAGATTATCTGCCAAGTCCAAAAGAAATTACAAATGAAGGTTTGGATTTAGACAACAACGAAGAAAAAGTGAAATTGGATACTGACCCCGATAAACCACTCGTCGCCCTTGCTTTTAAACTTGAAGACGGTCGTTTTGGACAATTAACCTACATGCGCATTTACCAAGGCACAATGCGAAAAGGTGATTTTATTTACAACATGGCCAATGGCAAAAAAGTAAAAGTTCCTCGCGTTGTCCGCATGCACTCTGATGAAATGCAAGATATTGAATCCGCAGCTGCTGGTGACATTGTAGCTCTTTTCGGTGTTGATTGTGCTTCAGGTGATACTTTCACTGATGGCAAAGTCAATATTGCCATGACCTCTATGTTTGTTCCTGATCCCGTTATTTCTTTGGCGGTAAGACCTAAAGATAAATCGGGCGCTGACAATTTCACAAAAGCACTGCAAAAATTCCGCAAAGAGGACCCCACATTCCGCGTTCATCGCGATGAAGAGTCTAATGAAACTATTATTTCTGGCATGGGTGAACTTCACTTAGATGTTTATGTCGAAAGAATGAAGCGCGAATTCAAATGTGAAGTTGTCACTGGACAACCACAAGTGGCTTACCGTGAAACTATATCTCAAGTAGGTCCTTATGATTACACTCACAAAAAGCAAACAGGTGGTTCCGGTCAATTTGCTAAAGTGGTTGGTCGTATGGAGCCTATTCCCCCTGAAGAAGAAAAGAACTACGAATTTAGCGATAATATTACTGGTGGGCGTATTCCCCGCGAATTTATTCCCGCCGTGGACAAAGGTTTTCAAGAGGCCATCGTTAAAGGTACACTTATCGGTTATCCCATCGTTAATGTACGTATGCATTTAGATGACGGTGCCTACCACGATGTGGATTCTAGTGAAATGGCCTTCCGCATTTGTGCAATTGCCGCTTTTAGACAAGCTTATGAAAAAGCAAAACCAATTGCTTTGGAACCTTTGATGAAATTAGAAGTTTCTGCTCCAGAAGAATTCCAAGGAAACGTGATGGGCCAAATCAACCAACGTCGTGGAATGATCTCTGGCACACAAACTCAAGAGGGTTTTGTGACGGTTGAGGCAGAGGTGCCACTCTCTGAAATGTTTGGCTACTCCACAGAACTTCGCTCGGCAACCCAAGGGAAAGGTGAGTTTACGATGGAATTTTCGCGTTACAACCCCGTGCCTAGAAACGTTCAAGAAGAGCTCGTAAAAGAGTATCAAAAGAAAAGAGAAGAAGAGGCTAAAAAGTGATTTTATCAGATCACACTTTAGCCGAATTAATTGAAAAAAAAGAACTGGTTGTAGAACCCCTACAACCAGAGTCTATTCAACCCGCATCTATAGATTGTCATTTAGGTGATCACTTTTTAGTTGTAGAAGATCGTCAAATGCACACCATAGAATTAGATACAGAAATAACTTACCGAGAGATCAAAGGAAGTGAAATTATCATTCCCCCCCATTCATTTCTGTTGGCAACAACCCAAGAATACATAAAGCTTCCCGACAATTTAACAGCCTTTGTTGAGGGTCGCAGTTCAATCGGCCGCATAGGATTATTTATAGAAAATGCGGGTTGGGTTGACCCCGGTTTTGAAGGTCAAATTACTCTTGAGCTTTACAATGCCAATAGTTTACCGATACGTTTGCAGGCTGGACGTCGGGTTTGCCAACTGGTCTTTTGCAAAATGGATCAAAAAGCCAAGAACCCCTATCGCGGCAAGTATCAAGGCCAAAGAAACACAACGGGCTCACGGGTCTTTCAAGATTCAGAAGTAAAGTAATTCCTAAAATATTTAATCTAAAATTAATGATTTTATTTATTTGTGTGTAAGAAACTAAACATAAAGTCTAAGCTTTCGCCATTTCTTTTAAATAAAATTAATTTATTTTGACTCGTCAATTTCATGTTGTTGTAATAGTCTAATAAACTTATAAATTAATAAATATATGGCCAAAAATAAATTTCCCAGAGTATCCATTCAATATAAATTAATGCTATATGCTGTAACTCTCATTGTATTGCTGGGTGCATTTTTAACTATAAACTCTGTAGTGTCTGAGTCTTCACGCATAATGACCACCTTTACCAACTCCGCCCGAAAAACTACACAGTTTATTTCCAACTCCATTCGAGATAGCATTAAAAATCGTGATTTAGATTCGGTAGAACAAATTTTATTATCTGCGGACGTCAACCCCAATATTACAAAAGTCCAAGTCACTGATCGCGTTGGTATACCATTGTACGCCTGGACTCGATCAGAGGGGATTATCCGCGAAAAAGACAAAATTTCAGATAGAAATTTAGACGCCATCATGGATTCTAGAGGCTGGGTCGTCCACGAAGAAGATGAGATCATTCGTATTGGCGGCGTTATGCAAACTGGAGAGGAACAAGTTTTTGGTTACATTCTTGTTACATTTAACACTCACGATATTACCGAATTTATCGCTGCTAATACGCAAAAAACCATCTATATTACACTAATCTATATGTTGATCATTGCTGCAATCACTTTTCTTTTATCTGGTTATGCAGTTAGAAATCTTAATCTGTTAAGAGATGCTACCTCTAAAGTAGCAAAAGGTGATTATTCCATACGCGTTAATTTAAATTCTAATGACGAACTGGGAGATCTAGCAAAAAGCTTTAACAAAATGGCAGCTGAAACCTCACGTTTACTTGAAGAAAAAGTAGAAAAAGCACGCATGGAATCTGAATTAGCTGCCGCCCGCGAAGTACAATCTTTAATTTTTCCTGCGAATAAAGCCACTATTGGACCCATTAAAATTTCAGGTTTATTCAGTCCGGCAAGTGAATGTGGTGGAGATTGGTGGCATTACCATGAATCTCCGGATTATGTTTATTTATGGATTGGTGATGCGACTGGCCATGGAGTTCCCGCAGCTATGATCACAAGTGTTGCAAAGACCATTTCGACAGTTGTTGAGGAGATGGGAGATTTAGAGCCTTCTGAAATCTTAACCATGTTAAATCGTGCCGTTTATGCTGGCTCTAAAAGTAAAATTCAGATGACGTTTTTTATTGGTGCTTTCAATAAAAAAACTGGCAAATTTAAGTACTCTAAAGCAAGTCACGATCCACCTTACATTATTCCTGCCTCACAAACTTTTAACAGGAAGGAACTTGAGGTCTTAATTGAACCCAATAGCCATCACCTTGGTCGAGAAGCTACCTCTGAATTTGCACAGGGAGAAATACAATTAAAACCTGGTGAAACCATCTTTTTTTATACGGATGGTTTAGTTGATGTTTTTGGTAGCGCATCGCGACTCGAAAGATTTATTACTAATAGTTGTACCAACAATAATAGTCCTTGTAATTTGGTTGATAAAATTGAAGACGAGCTAAACGTAATAAAAAATAGTGGTCACGAACTCTTAGATGACGTGACCCTATTTACATGTCAGTATGTAAAGTAAGTAAAACACAAAAACCAACAACAGGAGAAATGCACCATGAGACTAATTTTAGTTTTGTGTTTATTAATAATAAATGTAAACGCCTCTGCTGAGTCTAAGTGGATAGATAATTTAAATATTTTTGGAGACTTTCGATACCGTCATGAAAATCGCCAAGTGGGTTCTAGTCGTCACAGAGTACGAAACAACATTCGAGCACGAGTGAACCTAGGTATAAACTTAAGTGATGACCTTGATGCCGAAATGCGATTTACCTCCGGGAGTGGAACTTCTCCTCGAGGCACTAACCAGTGGCTAGGTGATGGTGCTACAGATGGCTTTCAAAAAAAGCCGTTTAACTTAAGTCGTGCTTTTTTCAAATGGAAGGCATTTGATAACGCATCATTTTATGCCGGTAAAATGGCTCAACCCTTTTACAAAGTTGGCAAGAACGATCTAATGTGGGACCACGATGTTTCACCAGAAGGTGTCGCTTTTATGTACAAACAGGCATTGAGTGATAACCACCATTTATATTTTAACACTTACGAATTTTGGGTCCGCGAAGAAAAAACATTAGACGATATCCATTTAACAGGTGCTCAATTGCGATTTTCAGGTGATTACTCAAATAGTTCGTTTAATATAACAGTTGCAAATTTTTACTATAGCCATATTAAAGATGCTGAAACTATTTGGAGTTCAACAACTGGTTATGGAAACACAATATCAACAAAAGATCCGGATGGAACAGCTAATAGTGGCGATGAATATACTGGTTATGATAGCGAATTTAAATTATTGGAAGCAGGTATAGATTTTACATTAAAACTGGACTTTGCTCCCATTGGCTTGTTCTTTAATATGATCGACAACCAAGCCGTAGACACTGAAGGAAAGGCCAATAACTTTGGAGTTTCATTAGGTGCAACTAAAAAGAAAGGTGACTGGAAGGTCTCCTACGACTATAGAAAAATGGAAAGAGATTCTGCACTTGGTGCCCTGGTTGATGCGGATTATGCCGAAGGTAATACGGATTCAAAAGGTCACAAGCTTCGTGTAGACTATATGTTTAAAGATAATTTTAAGTTTTCAATCAGTCACTTTGACAATGAAACAGCTGTTTCTTCAGGTAAGCCTGTAGATTTTGATAAAACCATGTTTGATTTTTTTGCAACTTTTTAGAGGTTAGAAATGAAATACATTATATTTATATTACTTCAACTGACTCTACTATCATGGAGTTATGGTGAACAAAAAAAATGTTTATATGTTAGCTCCTATCACCAAGGCTATGCTTGGTCGGATGGGGTTGAACGTGGAATACGAGATGTACTTGGCAATAAGTGTGAATTTAAACAGTTTGACATGGACACCAAGAGAAATACCAGTGAAGAATTTATGGCGGAGGCTGCCTTAAAAGCTAAAAATATTATCGATGAATGGAAACCAGATATTGTTATAATTTCTGATGACAATGCCGCAAAGTATTTGGTTCAAAAATATTATATCGGCAAAAAATTACCCTTTGTGTTTTGTGGCATCAATTGGTCAGCCGATGAATATGGATTTCCCACTGATAATATCACTGGCATTTTAGAAATCGCCCCTGTCGCACCTATGCTTGAAAAAGCTAAAGAAATCTCTGGTGGTAACCGTGCCATTTATATTGGTGCTAATACCTCAACAGAAGTTAAAAATATGCAGTTCTTTGTCGATGCCGCTCCTGAAGTTAATGTTAAACTCGATACTAAGCTTGTTGAAACAACAGAGGAATGGCTTAAAATCTACAAGGAAGCTCAAAGTCAATATGACTTTATTGTAGTTGGCAGTAAAGCCGGTATTAATGACTGGAATCCCGATAAAATCTCTGAAGAAATATTAAAAAACACAAAAATATTTTCAGTTTCTAATCATTCGTGGATGATGCCTTTTTCAATATTTGGCATGGCAAAAGTGCCTAAAGAAAATGGAGAAAAGGCTGCAAAATATGCTTTAGAAATTTTAGATGGAAAAAGCCCTAAAGACTTACCCGTCATAACAAATGACCAATGGGAGACATGGATCAATGAACCCTTAATGAACGCGGCTAATATTGTTATAAAAAACCTACCAGATGAAAATGTTTTTGCTGTTGGCGGTGGAGAGCTCATGTTACACAAGCAAGGCTCTTCTAACTACTCATTAATATTGTTGGCCATCGGCGGGCTATTTATACTCGCACTCATGTTTAAGTTCATTATTAAAAAGAAGTGATCTTACAGCTGGGCTTTTACTTATACACGTAAGAGCCTAGCAAATGTATCCAATAAATAAGGATCAAACCAATTCTTTTCGCGCATCATACTAATGATACGCGAGGGAGAAATTGTTTTACCTTTATATTTTAATCTATGTATTGAATTAAAATAATCAGCAATAGAAACCATTCTCGCAACATAATTAATATTTTCTCCAGATAAATTATTAGGATATCCAGAACCATCCCATCTCTCATGATGATCACGAATCACTTTTTTTAGACCTTTGGGACAGTTAAAAGCTTGTTCTAACAAATCCACACCTAATTGTGGATGTCTCTCCAGTTGAATTTGTTCTTTTAAACTAAGATGGGGATTTAACTCGTTAATGTTTAGAGGTATTTTTATCATTCCTATATCGTGCAATAACCCCCCTAAACCCGCCAAAGTAATTACATTTGCCGGTGTATTAGGAATGGCATTAGCCAACAATATTGAAAAAATGGAAGTATAAACAGAATGTCTTACATAATCTGGTTTTTCTTTAGCTAATTGGAGTAAATAAGCAATAGATCGAATACTCACATCGAGCATTTTTTGATAACCATAAACTATTACAAAGGCTGATGAGATAGATTCTTCATCTAAAATTCCATCTCTATAAATTTCCCGTAAAGTTTGTTGAACGAGTTCATCTAAAATAATTTGTGCTGAATTTAATTTAGAAAAATCATCAGCTATAAATTGATCTAAAATATTGGCGGAATAACTCACAAACTTTCTTCTATCCGAGCGACGAATATAGAGTTGCCTTATGCCTTTTTTCTGATATTTCATTAACCTTAAGTGATCTACAATGTCATTTTCTTTTATAATTCGTGTATGCTTACCTTTATGAATACTTATAAACACATCACAGGGACAGCTACCTTCTATACTGAAAATACTTTTAAACGAAACGCCGGTATAGTCATGGTAAATTGCATTTGGCTTTGTAGCTATGGGTTTAAAATCTAAATTTTTTATTAACTTTGAAATACTTAATGTCAATGTATGTG
>JAGRAE010000073.1 GCA_020435005.1 Bdellovibrionales bacterium | reverse complement strand
TCTATTATCTATTATCTATTATCTATTATCTATTATCTATTATCTATTATCTATTATCTATTATCTGCTGTTAGTGATATCCCTAAGTTTTCGATTTGATTCATTTGATAATTACCAGTTAAAGGATGACAAAAATAGTCCTATTTACAATCTAACGAGTTTGTATTAAGAATATGCGGAAGATACAAAGGTACAAGCTTTGCAGTTAAGCTTGTTATAGTAGGTATTTAAATGTTTTCAAAGTGTTGCCAGACAAACTTAACTCGCAATAAACAAAATCTTTCAATTATCTTATTATTAATTGGCATCCATTTTCTTATTCTTTTTCCAAGTTTTGCCCAGACAAACAAAACTAATATTTCGCAAAATATTCAGAAACTGTTGCAAAATTGTGATCAATTTAAAAGTGTTAATTTTGAAACTCTTGAAGAAGCAATCTTTAACTACAACCTTTTAGAACAATACATAAACTACGCAAAAAATGATAAACCAATAAAAAATTGTTACCAGTCAAACATCATGAGATCAGTTAGAAGTTCGATGGCTGTTGAAGGTACTAAAGGGTATGAAAAATGGATTTTAAAAATAACAAGTTTTGTTAAGGAAGCAGGTGACAACAACAAAAGTCTAAGTAATAATTTTACAATTCAAAACCAAACTGAACAGAATAATAATTTTACAATCCAAAACCAAACTGAACAGAATAATAATTTTACAATCCAAAACCAAACTGAACAGAGTAATAATTTTACAATTCAAAACCAAACTAAACAAAAAAATAATTTAGCAAGAAAATATTCACTTGAACAAATGACTCCGCTCCTCATAGAGCTCACAGATTTATACATTAAAATCTACAGTAATAAAATAGGTAAACACCAAGTTGCCAGACGGTACATTGAAGATCTCTATGAAGAAAATAAAATGGCAGTCACTACGGGTAGTGCTGCAACATCATTAGTTATAGTAAGTCTACTTTTGCAAAGAGGTCGCTGGAAAGCTGCAGCAAAGAGATTAACAAAGTGGCGAAAATTAATGGCCGAATCTGTCAAAAGAAAAGGTTTTAATAGGTCAGTTGGAAAATTATCAAACATGAAGTCAAGCTCAGTAATTAGTAGTGGTGGACGCTCAAGTCAACTGGCAACGACGGGAACTCGGGCCGGAACCGTCGGAACGGGATCCACTTTAAGCTCTGATAAAATTGGTGGCGAAGAAAATGGTAACCTAAACGACAGTTATGAATATGTACCCATGAGTCCATTGTCTTATGTTTTTAGTAAAGACTTACGACACATGAATTTAGGGTATGAAGAACAGCGTGCTCTACGTACTAATATTGCTATTGTTACAGGCATAGGTACAGGCTATCTAGCTGCTAAATTTATTGAACCTCGTGGTGAAGCCATAAGAAATCGTTGGAAAGAAAAAGTTTTAGCCGAACAAAATTTAAAAACTTGGGAAAGAAAATTATTAGATATTTTTGAAAAAAAGAATATAGACAAGAAACTCATTATTTCTAAGATTGCTAACACACCAGTATTTAAAATTTTTGGTGGAGTTATAATAGGAATAACCACACAAATGATCTTATCAAAAATTTTGGATATCGGCTATGAGTGGTTGTATATAGATCTCAATTATAAAAATGATAAATTAAGTGCTATTAATTCTATTGAGAGATTGAAAAGTAATATTACGGATCAAGAAATAGTAAAAACATTTTTTCTTATGGAAAAGTGGTATTTAAGCTTACATGAATACATGATGTATTATACAGGAGAGTACAGAAATTTAACAGATGAAGCACTTTCTGATTATTATCAGTCTAGCATTTGTTATGCTTCATTTGTTGAGAATTATTTTAACCCTTTTTATGAAGCTTTTATGAGCACTGACAATACAAAAGCAATGTTAAGGCAGTACAAAACATACTTAAGCATTCTCTCGAGTGAATATAGCAACTACCATATTCCTTTTGGAGAAAAGGACGTTCACCCTATAAATAAAAATTTGATAAATGATTTTATCAACCCTATCTTAAACAGAAAACAATCCATTGCTGAGGGTAAATATATAGCTAATTATGAGTTCAAATTTGAAAAAAATTATAAACATATTTCTAAAAAATTTGAAGATGTTCGAATTAAACTTTACCAAGAATCACAGGACTTTATCTCACAATTAGATGAATTAAGGCAATTAACTAAAGATCACCAGCTGATTGACAATATGCTGGAAGACTTAAGAGAAGCGATTTCAACAAAAGCCTTTAATTGTTGCAGTGAAAACATTTCTGATATCACTAATAAGATTAAAACAGAGACTGAAATTTACCTTATTGAACAATTATATGACGCCAGCAAAGAAGATTTGGAGTATCTAGAGAATGCTTATATGTGCCAAGAAACACCTTATTATAAAAGTATGAAAAAGTTTAAAAATATACTCTCTGACTCAGCATTATCTACGCTTTAAGGTACAAGCTTTTTTCCAGCTCTTATCTTTACCAATTTATAGACTTACCATCTCGATAAAATCCTCCACTGGGTCCTTCTTCATCAAGGGTTGCCGCCCATATAATGCCTTGTATCCCTTCTTCAATAGTGCGCGTAGCATTTTCGCCACCCATATCTGTACGCACCCACCCTGGGCAAATAGAGTTAACTTTTATATTAAATCCATGCACTTCATGTGAAAAAACTTTTGTGAGTGCATTTAGCGCAGCTTTAGAAGATCGGTATGCCGGCCACCCCGAAGTCATTTCATTCAAACTTCCCATTCCTGAAGATACATTTACAATTCTTCCGTAATTGTTTTTTTTCATTAGTGGAATTATCGACTTCATTAACTCAAAAGGGGCTAAAGTATTTATTGCAAATGAATCTTCTATCATCGTTCTCGAAACCAATAGTGTGTTTGTTTCATTATCCATCTCTGATATTTCGGATTCCAACAAAACACCCGCGTTATTAACTAAAATACTTACTTGAGGCCATTTTTTTTCAATAGACTTACTAAAATGAATTAGCTCTTGTGCATCTCCTAAATCAACTATTGCCACTTCAACATTTAATCCTCTTTGTTTGATTAACTCACTGGCATCTTCTAATGATGATTTATTTCTACCAACCATCAAGACTTTATAACCTTGGCGAGCTAAGGCTTCGCTAACTCCAAAACCTAAGCCTTTATTGGCACCTGTTACTATGGCTGTTGATTCACTCATTCTTGAACCTCAATTAATTCCATTTTCATTCTCATTTGCTTTTTTGGTCCCCAACGGGATTAGAGATATAAATTTTTTACCCAATATCCAGTCAACGAAGGGATTAAGTGCTTCATTATCAATTTGTTGAATTAAAACGCCAACACCTGGCTCTTTTTCAACCTGAGCTCTTTCTCTTACCCACATAACTGAACCCCAGCCAATAATTTGGGAGACAGGTTTTACATCTTCTATATCAATTATGAATTTTATGATTTGTCCAACTTTAGGAAAGTCTATATTCATTCTAATAAATACTCCCCGTCGTCCGAATTGAACATTATGAGATGATTCCAAGTTAGATATTTTAATGGTAAGAGTTTTTTGAGCAGAAATTTCTTTGTTTGAACCCCATAAAGCTTTTATATCTAAAAGTGTTTCTTTAATAGCATTTCTAACTGCCGTCGCATCAAATGGCTTTGTAAAAAAACCATCGACACCAAAATCTAATAGCTCTTCATGTTTATGATCATTGAAGCCACTAATGAGTAAAACTTTAGGGCTATAAGGGTTACGCTCTTTGCATTTGCTTAGTAATTCAATACCGTCGCCATTTGGCATTCGTACGTCACTAATCACCAAGTCATAGTTTTCTGCCTGCAACATTTGCCAGGCTTCTGTACCTCCTGAAGCTGTTTTAACGGTAAATCCAAACAAAGTAAAAACTTCAGAAATATTCTTCAAAAGTTCAACTTCGTCATCAACAATCAGAATTTTTATTTGGCTAGCTTCCACATTTCCCCCATTTGCCTATGATATTGAAAAAAAATGAGTTTTTTGATGGTTTTAAAGATTTTACATATTGAGTCATCCGTTAAGATTAGATAAATTTGCATGTTTTTTTAAGCGCATTTTTAAAGGGAGATATTAATGAGAATAAGTTTATTACTTATTATTTTATGTTGGCCGTTTCTTACTTTTGCTGACCTCAAAGAATGTAACCGCAGTTTAGATATTGATACTCCCTATGGCAATTTGAGCGAGGGTATTAGTTACCGAGGATTTTTAGGCAACTCACCTACTGCAACTCCCGAAGCTCAGTTAGATGCCATGAAATATCTTATAATGCGTTGGGGATTAAAAATTTATGCCGTCAATTCTGAAATAGATGCTCAGTCACATCATGACTTAAAACTAAATAGAGATATACCTGTAGAAGAAAGAAAATCTGAGCACTATATTAGCCCTCCAGATGCTCCTCTATATGTAATTACAAATAAAAATCCAAATTTGTACCTGGATTTCCTTCAAGATAAAAATGATATAGATGTGAATCAATATTTTCACAATTTAGCCAACGTTTCTGAGGTGTTCTTTTTTAAACTGAATGGAGAAAAAGTTAAATTATCAAAAGAAGAAATCGAACGCTTAAAAAATGTTATTTATCACAAAAATGACGATAGTGATCACTTTTTCTATGTTCCAGGCTGGTTTGCTCCAACATACGTTGGAGTTGAATCTGTTACTCGATTTATGACATCCTCTTCGAGCCCTAACAAAACTTCTTCGCAATATAAAGAACTTAGCAAAGAAATGCGTCAATTTGTGAAAAATGGGGGCCGCATAACATTTAATAAAGCTCTAGATGATTTACTTATTATGGCAGGTACTCAAGCAAGGATTGGCAGAACAAATAAAGTTTCTAAAAAAGAAGATATTGAAAAAAACCCAAGATATAACAAAGCAAATAGAGATGTTTACTTAGAGTTACAAAAACAAGGAAAAGCCTTTTCAGTTGAAGTATGGGATGGTGATCCCAATGACTCCAATACACGTTTATTGGGAGGCACTTTTGGTAAAATTAATGGCAGTATGATTACTGTTGAGAGTTTAGCTTATGTTGAAATGAGAAAAGTTAGAAATTTCAATAACAACAAGGAACCACTTTTCATCGTTGGTCAAGGACTTGTGCTAACTGAAGAAGAAGCCATCAAAAAAGGTGATGAACTCTATTTAGAGGATCTTAATAAAAATGTTAATCCCGAAAAAATTGTTAAGAGGGAAGCAGAAGGATTCTATACACCACGCCCCTCTTATGTTTGGGAAGATGCCCATAAAGACCAAAGCGGCCCAGATGGTGAAGTAATATTTATGAGAGATGAAAATGGAGAAATTGAATTTACTCCAAGGGGGCGTTTTGCTGACTACGCAAATGTGGCTCTTTATGAAGAACTTCGCGATCAAGGTTTAGAGTATACTAACGTTGGCATGGTTACACCTAAAAGTTATTCACTCTTCAAAGCCCGTTACGTCCACATTTTAGACGCGCTTGAACAATTTCAACAACAACATGATGCATTTGGAGATCGTGAAATTGTTTTTCCAAGACCTGACGATTTTTATCGTCCACGTGAACCCGGAGAACTTTACAAACCAGGTAATTAAATATTACTCTAGTGAGTGATGCCAGATAAAAATATAGATACTTATACTGTTGAAGGATTTGGAGAAGAATGGAACCGCTTTCAGCAGACAAATTTGTCGCTTGATGAGTTCAATGAAATAAGCCAAAGATACTTTCATATTTTTCCTTGGGAAAAATTAAAGGATAATGCTCAAGGTTTTGACATGGGCTCGGGCAGTGGTCGTTTTGCCAATTTTGTAGCACATAAAGTTGGTAAACTCTATTGTATAGATGCTAGTGAAAAAGCAATTGAAGTTTCAAAAAATCATTTAAAAAATCATAAAAATTGTGAGTTTATTAATGCCACTGTAGGCGATGTTCCTTTAGACGCTGAGATTATGGATTTTGGCTATTCTTTAGGAGTACTCCACCACGTCCCTGACACCTTAGAAGGAATTAAAAGTTGTGTAAATTTACTTAAACCAGGTGCACCTTTTTTAATTTATCTTTATTATTCGTTAGATAATCGCCCAATTTGGTTCAGAACAATTTGGAAGTTTTCTGAGATTTTCCGAAAAACTATTTCTTCTCTACCATTTTCAATTAGAAAATTATTTACCGATTTGATAGCTTTATTTATTTATTTACCATTAGCAAAAACATCTATGTTACTAGAGAAGCTTGGAATTAATGTAAACAATATTCCCTTATCTTCTTACCGAAAAAACAGTTTTTATACAATGAGAACGGATGCTCTCGATCGTTTTGGTACAAGATTGGAACAACGTTTTAGCAAAAATGAGATTCAAGAAATGATGACTCAGGCAGGGCTAGAAAAAATTGTCTTTAGCAATGAAGTTCCATATTGGGTTGCTCTCGGTTATAAAAAAGTATGAAAATCATCCATGTTATTGATACATTGGGGTTTGGTGGTGCTGAAAGTATGCTCATCAATACCATAGAAAAAAGCCCGGGAATTATTCACTATAAAGTCTTTATTCTAGGAAAAAATACTCCACGCGCTGAATATTTGAGTAACTTAGGCGTTTCTGTAGAAAGAGTAACTTGGTTTAATTTCTTTTTTAAAATTTACAGAGAAAAACCAGATTTACTTATGGGATGGTTATTTAAATCTACTTTAATATGTGCTTTAGCTAAACAAATATTTGGTCACAGAATTAAAATTGTATGGAATATCAGATACTCTAGCTTTCCCAATTCTGATGTGAAATCACGCCTTATAGTGCAAATTTTAAAAATTTTTTCCAGTACAGTCGAAGCGATTGTCTACAACTCTTTTGTCGGACGTAGACATCACGAATCCTTAGGCTATAAGAATAAAAACTCTATAGTCATTGGCAATGGATTCGATATTGAAAAATATCAACCTCAGCCTCATTTAAAGCAAGAATTTTTAATGAACAAGGAACTTGAGAAAAACTCTTTTATTTTTGGCATGGTTGCCAGATATGACAAGTTAAAAAATCAAAAAAATTTTATTCTTGCCGCTTTAGAGTTTCTTGATAACATTAAAGAAACAAAAGGACCTATTTATTTTGTTTTTGCTGGCAAGGAAATGAACTGGCAAAATCAAGAACTCATTAAAATTCTTGACGGACATCCTAAATCTTACCGCTTCCTTTTTTTAGATGCACAAAATCGAACTCAGTTTTTATACCCATGTTTTGATATAAATTGTCTTTATTCTTTAACGGAAGGGTTTCCCAATGTAATTGGTGAATCTATGTGTTGCGGTATACCTTCCATAGCTTCTGATGTTGGTGATGTGAAACGACTGATGGAAAACAGCGGATGGCTCGTATCTTTAGATTCAAAAAGTGAACTTATCACAGCTTTCACTAAAGCTTACTATGCAAATACTAGTGATTTACGCGAGCTTGGTGAACAAGCTCGTAAAAATATTTGTGAGAATTATTCAATAGAAAAAATAACAAATGATTACATTCATTTGTTTGAAATGATCATTGGCAAGTAAACCCTGCTGTCTCTAGATTGGTCTTCATTTTTGACAATATCTTTTCACAGTGCTCAGTTCCATATGAAGACTGAGCTACGGATTTTTCTTTGCTAAACTTCTCATAAAAGAGTTCACAACCCTTTGGGTCCATTTCAACAATCTTTAAATATCTTACATCATTTTCAACTACACACTTAGTTTTTGAAAACTCTTTTCTTTCCGTTTTATCTGAGCTATGTGTACCTGTTTCTGATTTTTCTTTATTTACTACAGGCTTATCATCTTTCATAACTGTATTTTTTTTATTAGAACTTGAACAGCCTGAAATTAATAAAATAAATAATGTAGTTATAAATATATACTTCATTTATACTCCCTATGTTTTAATCCATTAAATCTTTTTTAAACTTTTCATCAAGAACTTTGGGGCCTATAAAAACAGCCATTAAATTATAACTAAATTCTGGTGATGCAATAAATACTTTCCCTATCTTGTGTATATTTAATTCTAAACCTTTGTCAGTAAAAGTTATCTCCATTACTTCGCCTATCTTCATTCCAGAAGAAGCCTCAAGAAATTGATTTAAATATTGTTTTGTTTCATCACACTTTTTAATACAGCTATGCTCGTAGGCTTTTTTCCAACCATCAGTTAATTGGCCTTTTGTGACGGTATAGGTAAATCTCATGTAAAGATGTTTAGTCTTATTAGAATCTAAAATATCACTTGCATTGGAATATTTTTTATCAGTATAAAAGCCAATTTTATAAACTTTTGCTGTAAAACCCATTTTACTGCCTATTCTAAATCCCTCCCCCTGTTTAACTAGCTCTTGTTGACCTACTTTTACTGTAACAGGTAAAGGTTCTTCAATTGCCTGCTTTTTTTGAGTAGACCCACAGGACATAAGTATTAGAGATAAAAATAATAGAATTGAATTTTTCATTGCACATACTCCGAAGATATTTATCATATATGGTGACGTATAATTGCTTACATGTCAAAAGCCCTTATCAGGAGTCATCAATGAGGATAATTATTTTTTTAGGCCTTATGTTAAGTTCTTTTATCTCTTTTGCCTTCAAGGGCTTTGTATACGAGGCGGGTTCACAGAGAAAGAAGGTTTTATACAACATTGAGCGAATCAATAAATTTGAAGAAAATAAAGAATACTTAGCTATTAAATTTGCTGAGCCAGATGGAACACCCGCCGTAACTGAAGAAGCTTTTTTTGTAAACGATAAATTGATGCGATATACCGTCAATTATCATCGAAGAAATGAGCAAGGTGAAGTTCTAATTAAAGATGGTCGTATTTATTTTGAATATAACAAAGATGGTAAGAAAAAAAAGAATGACGAAAAATTTGTTGATAACTTTATAGTGGGTCTATCAATGAGTAAGTTCATCGAAGCCAATTGGGATAAGCTCGTAGCTGGCAAAACCTTAGACGTTCGCTTTGGCGTTGACTACCGATTAGATACCGTGGGTTTTTCTATCTTCCGTCAAAAAGATAAAGAGAAAGAAAAAAATATAATGAGGGTTAAAATGAAACCTTCTAGCTTTTTAATTGCTGCTTTAGTTGATCCTATTTATTTTAATTTCGATTTGAATACAAAAAAAATGTTGAGCTTCTCTGGACGAACTAAGCCAAAACAAAAAATAAAAGATAAGTGGAAAGATTTAGACGGTGAAACGGTTTACATTTGGGAATAGTTATTGAGTCACACCAGCTAAAGAAAAAATATTTCCAGAGAAATTATACATCATGGTTAATCCAATAATCGTATCTTTACGGCCTATTCCATAATCATGATCGACAATAATATAACTAGCTGTCGTGTTAAGACTTTTATTAAACATTTTAATGCCTAAATTTATTCCCGTCATATTAATTTTTTCATCTTCAGTAGCATAAGGCTCTAATGCTTTTTCAGTTTCAATTGTGTAAAAAGCACCAATAATCATAGTATTAAACATTGAATCCGTCATGGGCATTTCACGCTCTAATAATAATCCTAGATTTAATGTTTCTCCATAGACAGAAACATTTCCATCTTCTTGATTTAGAATTTCTGGTCTCCTTGTTGCAGAAATTTCTACTAACCATGAGTCACTTTCAGCTCTTTGAGAAATACCTACACCAAACGACGCTTCTACCCATTTTGTTTCTGGTGTAATTGTTCCCTTTTCAGTAACGTGATCCGCTGATCCTCCTAAAAAAAATAATTCTCCAAACTGCACACGCAATCCTAAACCAAAACGAGAGGTTTCATTCTCACGAGTAATAGTAGACACATTGTCATCATCAGTACTTTTTGATTGACCATACTTAAAACCCAAGTGGGTTTTTTCAAACATAGCAATACTTAAATTTACATCTGTAGCTGTATGACTCAAACTATTTTTAACTTTAGTAGCCCCCATCGTTGTCTCAACATCAATACTTGATGATGGTTGATTTTGAACAGCTATTCCGCCAGTACCCCACATAACAGCTCCATGTATTAAACCTGAAGCTCCACTTAACTCTTGTTCGCTTGTGGAATTAGAAGCCTTTCCAGACCATACATTTTGTGTGTAACCTAAATAATTAGTGCGAAAGGGAGCGGCAAGGGCAGCAGGATTTTTAGAAAGTTGGTAATCAAAAAGTGAAGGCTGTGCTACTTGTGCATTAGATGGCTCCAAAGGCATTATCAATAAAAATGGAATCAACATTAATAGTTTTTTTCTACGATATCCAATTACAAAGATAATTAAACCTAAAAGAGCCAGAACTCCAGTTGAAGGATAGGCTACAATAAAAACAATCGGTGTTAAAAGCCATCTGGTTAACTTCTTAAGTATTGGACGTTCAGCGATAAAGTAGGCAATTCTTGGTGAGTAATTATAATATTGTTCAACAAAAAATTTGCCGAACTTAGTTTTATTTAAAACATTATCTCTAAAATTTTTAAGTGTAACTACATACTTGTGTAAGTAAGAACCATAGACAGCTGTCGCAATAAAACAATGTACATCTTTATCCGAGTCTGCCGAAGATACACAGCTTTCGTTTATATTTACAGAATATGAAGAGGCAGGACTGTAAAAACTAGATACAGCTTCAAATGTCTCATTTATGCGATTAGTCGCATTAGTAAAACCAAAATCTCCTTGTTCTTGACCATTTTTTCGAATGTAGGGATTGGAATAAATCCCTATTCTCTCACAAGTTACTCCTAAATCAGTGCACTGGTCATTGTAAGACATTATAGTTCTAGTTTTATTAATTAGGTCTACATAGCCATGTCCTTCACCATAACCTGAAGTTTCTCTTGGGTCGTAACCGGTTTGATAGCGATCATGTCCTAAACCTAAATTGTGACCCAATTCATGAGCCATTGTTGAACCGGCACATAAAAATAGTTTTTGACTATATCCATAATTCGAGGTGAAGGGCTCTGCTCCCACCCAGGCCAACCCACAGTAATCAGAAGTATTTGTTACAAATTGCACGAGATCTGCACCATGTGCAGCTCTTAGAGTGGCGACTGTAGACAAGTTATTCCCTCCACAGTCACCATGGCCAGGATTTGTTACACAGTTTAAATCAGCAACAGCACTTCCTGTCTCAGTATAAGAGACCTGCTCTTGATGGACTATACGCATGCGATAGTTAGCACAGCTATCTTCTAAAGCTTGATTTGTGTAATCCATATGGCTCGAAATTACAGCTTCTGGATCTGTTGATGCCGCAGCTACGTCATCCGTGTAGACAACCATTACATCTATAAAATTATCTGTTGTGGATTGAGTTTTTAGTTTTGGTAAATCTGTTTTTTTAATTCCAGCTTTTTCTTTCTGCATTTTATTTCGTAAATTGTTTAAAGCTTTGGAATGTTTATTGGTTTGAACATTGGTTTCATAATAAGAGTAGATGGTGTGAAGATCATCACCTAGAGGCATTAAATTGTATTCATTTCCACCTGCGGTGATTGTTCCTGAGTGCCCCTTTTTTGTTGATACTATGTGAACTTTTCCATATATATCACCTTGAATTTTACCAGTAATGTGTATGCGGCCATAATCGTCCCAATACTTTTTAGTTACTTCCACAATCACTTCTACATTACTTTCCAGTGGAATTACAAAGCGACCTTGATCCCAAGTTTCAAGTTGATCCATATCTATTTCGCTAAATTGAACTGAACTAATATTTTTAGTATTCAACAACTTAATTTTTCTAATTTCAGTTGCTTCCGAGTAATTTCTAGATTTCAATTCAGCTTTAGTAAAGGGTCTTAGTAAATAGGGCAGTTGAGGATTTGCACTGACCATAAACGGATAAAAACATAGTATTGTTATAATTATTCTCATGTATATTAGAATAAATGAAGTGTCATAAACTGTCTTTGATTTTCGAAGGATTACGACCGAAGATCTAATGCCAAAGTAGAGTTAAAACTTTATACTTTTTATTTTATAACTGATCTCATCATCAATCATACGAAAGTCGTAATCAATATAAACAAGAGAAGGATAACCTAGATTTTCGTCATAATTTACATTTACATAATCAAGGTCGCCATCTACTTTTTGTTTAATTGTCATAAACAGGTCTTCGATTGATACGATTTGATTCAATTCTTCGTTACTTAAACTCTCAAATTGTCCATTTTGATTTATTTTTTGCACACCTACAATAATACCACTAGAATCTACACTCACTTTAATTTCAGAATTCTCATCAATACAAAAACATTTTTTTGTATATGTATACTCATAGGCTTTACCCGCTGAGGACTCTTCCCATAATTGGAGGTTTCTTTCATAGTTTTCGCGGAATACTTTTTCACTGTCCTCACTTGAGTATCGTGAACCACCATTACTACAAGCTGTAAATAGCAAATAAGTAAGTATCAAAATGAGTTTCATGGGGTTATAAAAATCCATATACTTATGAATTGCAAGGGAGGGGCCAAAAATAGATCAGGGAAACTTATTTTCCCCCGTAATTTCAATTGGTTATATTTCTCATTGAGACTCACCCACACAGCTTTCGTCTAATGACTTTACAGGTGAACAGCCTAAATTGTTCAAATGGCTCCTCAGTTGCTTTCTCTTCAAATTTGACCTATGTTTCACACCATGACGAAGTGGATACTCGAAATACCTTGGAACCTTGTAATTATCGCCTGCCTTACTCTTGGCTTGGCTCCATTTAACCCTCCTCATATTTGGGAAAAATTAAATATGTTAGTTGCCGGCACATTAACTAAACCCATTGATATTTTTGATTTGTTAATGCACTCCACTCCTTGGATTTTTCTATTAATTAAATTAGGTGTGACTCTCTCGGCAAAGTCTTCTACTTAACTGGTTTAAGCTCTGTCCACCCTGTCACATATCTGGGTGACTTCATATTGCGATTCATGGCCCAAGCTTTATTGGTCAAACCACAACTAGCAACTTTTAAAGTGCCCGCGCCGTCTCTAGCATTTACCTGATCTAAACATTTCATTAAATGATCAGATTCTATATCATCCGGGGCATCAAACAAACTCATCTGTGCTTGACCTTTATCTATTATAGTAGACAAGCGCACTCCAGCCTTTTTGTACTCATAACCAGCTTTATAGAGTTTATCTAAAACCTGCATAGCATATTTAATCACTTTGCGTGTATCGGAAGTTCCCGATAACATTTTTTGTCCATCAACAGCATAGTATTGTGGAACATTTTTAAAGGGCGATGTGCGCATAAATACTTCTATACTAAAACATACAGAATCTTGTTTTCTCAGCTTTTCGCAAGCGGAAGAAACATAGTTAGCCACTGCTTCACGCAGAGCTTGTAACTCAAAAACAGGAGTGCCAAAAGTTCGACTACAAACTATTTGCTTTTTCTTAGAAGCTGCTATTGATAATTCAAAACGTGGATAACCTTGCAACTCTTCTTTAATTTGCAAGCCCACTTTAGTGAATTGCTTTTGAATAAGCTTATCATTTTTAAAATCGCGAAACTCTTTAGCCGTATGGAGATTTAAGGCTCGCAACTTGCGTGCATTAGCTCTTCCCACGCCCCAAATGTCTTCAACACTCACCCGCTCTAAAGCTTTATCTTGTAAATGTTTATCTAATAAACATACAACACCTTGAGCTTTGTCTGATTTCTTAGCTATATGATTTGCAATTTTAGCCAAGGTTTTGGTAGGTCCAATTCCTAAACTCACAGGTATACCCGTATTTCTTTCTACTGTGGCTTTAATTTTTCTTGCGTATTCTTCTAAATTCCAATTTTCAAACCCACTGAGATTTAAAAAGGCTTCATCTACAGAATACACTTCTAACTCTGGCGTAAACTCGGCCAAAGTTAACATCACGCGATCAGACATATTGGTATAAAGAGAGAAGTTGGAGGAAAATACATGCACCCCATGTTTATCGCAAATATCTTTAACTTGAAAATAAGGTGCACCCATTTTTACACCGAGGGCTTTGAGCTCCTTAGTGCGTGAAACAAAACAGCCGTCATTGTTACTCAAGACACCCACTGGTTTCTGTTGCAAGTCGGGACGGAATAGGCGTTCACAACTACAAAAAAAAGAGTTGCAATCAACAAGTGCGTATATTTTTTGCATTAAAGAAGTTCTCTCACAATCGAAGTGACTAGACCAAACACCACGAGATCCATTTCTTCAGTTACATAAATATCTTTATAAGCAGGATTATCAGAACGTAAAATGACTTTTTGCCCTACCCTAATAATGCGCTTGCATAGCATTTCTCCACCTAAGCAGACCACAGCCACTCGACCACTTACGACTTCTAAAGAGCGATCGACAATCAATACGTCACCTTCCATAATTAAGGGTTCCATGGAATTGCTCGACGCTGAAAAAAAGAAGGTGGAGGCTTTGTTTTTAACAAAACGAGCATCGAGCGACTGATATTTTTCTATATAATCATCTGAGATACCGAAGAGTCCACAACTGACCCTGGCGGAAAAGTGTGGAATCCACATTTCACTTGTATCTGTGGAATAGTTGAAATCCTCAGCCATTTCAAAATCTCGCCAATAAAACGAGATGGCTGGTTTATCGGGATACTGGGCATCGAAAAGTAAAGCTTCTTGCATAACTTGAGAAATATTATACACACAAATCTGTCGTCAAATCTTGTGGCAAATTGTTATTTTATTTATAAGTATGTATATTTAAAAAAACTAGACCATACGCATAAATAAAGATAAGTAAGATCAGGATATACTCAAAGTGAATGGGTTTGCTTAGGTGTTGCTTCGTCGACGCGGTACCCAGTACAGATTTCTCCTCGCGCCTACAGGCAAACCCCAACGCTTTGGGTATAGTAGAGTAAAAATTATGTGTTTTTCGGTGCAGGTTGATAAAGATTTAAAAAAAATAGCCAAGAGATTTCATGCGGAGATCTCAAAGCAGGACTTTGACCAACTACAGCACTTGCAGAAACTTGAACAAAGCATGTCCTCTGAAGAACTAAAAATTGAAATGGGCCTAAAAAGAAAACCGAGCTCTAGTTTATTTAAAGAGGCGGACGAACATGGTCGGATTTACCCCAATAGCTTCGCCCCGGTCATTGTATGGGAAAACAATAAAAGGCTGATTAAACCTATGCGTTATCGTGTGCGCCCAGCCCATTCAAAACAGGAAATACCTAGTAAGTACAATGTATTCAATGCCCGCTTAGATAGTTTGGAAAAACGCAAGACTTGGCAAAGCCTATTTATGAAAAAACATGCTTTGTTTCCTTTTGTACGGTTTTATGAGTGGGTAGAGAATCCACAAGGAAAGAGTCAGTTAATTAGCTTTGCTCCAGAAAACAGGGCTATTATGTGGGCACCGGCTTTGTACGATAACTGGGTTTCGGCAGATAAAAAAATTCAATTTGCTTCATTTGCCATAATTACTAATGACCCACCTCCAGAAGTAGCAGAGATGGGACATGACCGTTGCCCAATATTTTTAAATGAAAACTCAATTGATCAGTGGTTACAACCTGAAAAAAACAACAAGCAAAAAATGTATGAACTGCTAAAAATTCTTGAGCCAGTTTATTTTAATTCACAAAAAGTCAGTTAGGGCTAGTTTCACACATCACACATCACACATCACACATCACACATCACACATCACACATCACACATCACACATCACACATCACACATCACACA
>JAGRAE010000072.1 GCA_020435005.1 Bdellovibrionales bacterium | reverse complement strand
AAACTGTGCCTTTGTAAATATAGCTAGCCCCACCCATGAGTGATCTATACTCAAGCTTTTTAAACTTATTTGTTTTCTCCATAATTTGTAAGAAGTCCTCTCGACAAGGGAAAACAGATGAAGATTGATTTAAATACTCATAAGCTTGGCGTTGACCACTAACTAGTCCGCCTAATCTAGGAACTACATATTTAAAATAGGCTTGAATAGCAGGGCCTAAAACAGGAGTCGAGACTTCACCAGTTTCTAAAATCATGACATAACCATCAGGCTTTGTTACACGTGCCATTTCAGAAAGGGCTTTTTGTGGATCTTTGACGTTGCGAATGCCATAAGCAATGCTAGTAATATCAAATTCACTATCTTTAAAACTTAACTGCATAACATCGCCTAGTTGAAATTCTAGATCTACTTTTTCTTTAAGTGCTTTTTTTTCGCCAACTTCTAGCATTTCTTGGCAAAAATCAGAAGCCACAACTCGACCTTTATTGCCAACCACTTTTTTAAATTCTAAAGCTAAATCTGCAGTTCCACTGGCACAATCTAAAACATGTTGGCCTTTGCTAGCTTCTGACCACGACACTACTTTTTTTCGCCAGTTGTGAGCCATACCAAAAGTAATAACATCATTGGCTAAATCATAGGTATTTGAAATGCTACCAAATAAATTTTTAATTTCAGTGGGATTGCGGTGATGGTCATAGCTCATCAATTAGCCTTTGTGGTTAGTTCTCGCCCGAGTATTGGCAAAATTTGTTTAAGTTGTTCCATTAAGTTTCTAAATTGATGAAGGTTTAGTGCTTGGAAACCATCTGATTTTGCAGAAGGTGGATCGGGATGGACTTCTACAATTAAACCATCAGCGCCGGCGGCAGCTGCAGCTAAGGCCATAGAAGGAACTAGATCACTATCTCCAGTGGCATGTGATGGATCAGCGATGATGGGTAGATCGCTGTGTTTTTTAATATAAGCAATGGCATTGAGGTCAAAAGTGTTGCGTGTCGCTGTTTCAAAGGTTCTAATTCCGCGCTCACATAATACAACATTTTTATTGCCACCTTTTCGAATGTAGTCGGCAGCGAAAATCCATTCATCAATTAATCCAGAAAATCCTCTTTTTAAAACGACGGGTTTATCAATGCTACCCAGTTCTTTAAGGAGTGCATAATTGTGCATATTTCTTGATCCGACTTGAAAGACGTCAACAACTTCTAAAAAGTCGCTGATTTGTCTTGGATCAGTAATTTCTGAAATAAATTGAATGTTCTGTTCGGCTTTTACTCGCTTTACTATTTCAAAAGCCTCTTTACCTAAACCTTGAAAGCTATGAGGTTGAGTTCTAAGTTTATACATCCCGCCGCGAATCATAGCGGCGCCAGAATCCGTAACGGATTGGGCTGTTTGTGAAAATTGTTCGTAGCTTTCAATGGAACAGGGGCCAGCTATTACAAGAAACTGACCATTCCCAACTTCCAATGTCCCCAAATTGACAGTTTCCGTTTTACTCAATGCCATAGATTTTGCTATACCAGTTTATTGTAATGATGTCTTCAGTTGATTCATATATTCTTAACAAATTTTTGAGCCAAGGAGCTGTGATTTCATTGAATGAGAATGAAATTTTAATAGCTTGGGGAGACCCCCTTATCAATGCGTCGCACAATCAGTCGGTGCCAGTTTTTTATCTATCTGAATTTTTTGAAGAAAAAGGAAAATGGCTACAATTTTCAGAGCATATGGTCGTTACGAAATCTTTGTTTTTAGAAAGTTTAAAGCAAGTCAACAAACGTAGTGAAAGTATAAAAAGAATATGGTCTGAACCTGATAAAATTGAATTTCAAAATTACTTTGATCGTTTCCAGCAAGATTGTGCTCTAGAAAAATTAAAAAAAGTGGTTCCTGTAGTTTTTGCCAAATCGGAAGGTACTTTTTCGGCTAAAGAAAAACTAAAGAGCCTTACTCATTTACTAGAGACCTCTAATGATCTGTGGATTTATGGTTTGTGGACAAATCAATATGGTTTTTTAGGAGCCACACCAGAAATTCTAATTGATCGCATACAAAATAGTTTTAAGACCATGGCACTTGCAGGAACTTCAGTTAAAGAAGGACCGAATCTTTTAGAAGATCAAAAGGAAAAAAGTGAGCATCAATTTGTGATTGATGATATTAATTATAAGCTTAAAGGTTGTGATTTGCATTGGTCAAGAACTGAGGAATGGAAGGTTGGTAACTTAAAGCATTTGCGGACATGGGCAAAGGGTGAAAGTGAAGAACAACTAGAAAGTTTAATCAGCAAACTACACCCCACTTCGGCATTAGGACTCACATCTGGCGAGTTAAACTTCAGTCATTTAAAAAATTATTGTGAAGCCTCCACTAGAAAGTTTTTTGGTTCACCATTTGGTGTAAAGTATGGGTGCAGAGATCTTATTCTCGTCGCACTAAGAAACATTCAATGGTTTAATGAAAGCTCCTATATTGGCTCTGGTTGTGGTTTAGTGGCTGAAAGTGAATTGGAAAAAGAGTGGAATGAGTTGAAGTTAAAAAGAGAGTTTACAAAAGAGTTTTTAAATTTATGAATGTAGAAATTAGCCTTGAAATTTTAAAAAGATTATCACTCTTAGGGGTTGAAGAAGTTTGCATTTGTCCCGGAGGGAGGAATGCTCCTTTTGTAAAAACATTGCCATTATTCTCAAATCTTAATGCCTATAGCTTCTATGATGAAAGAGTCGCTGCTTTTTTTGCTCTCGGCCTTATAAAACAGTCTAACAAACCGGTAGCTGTTATCACTACCTCGGGTACGGCGGTAGCAAACTTACTTCCAGCTACTATTGAAGCTTATTACTCGCAATTACCTTTAATTCTAATAACTGCTGATCGACCCCAGAATTATCGAGGCTCAGCGAGTCCTCAAACAATTGAACAAGTCGGCATATTCACACATTATGCCGAGACTCTATGTGATATTTCCAATGTGGATGAAATCAATTTTGATATAAAGCAAAAACCTATTCATATAAATGTTTGTTTTGATGAGCCTCTGCTAAGCGATTGGAAAAAATATAGTTCTCAAAAGTTTCATTTAAAAAACGAAAAAGATGAGAACAAAGAGGGGTTTGGACAATCTTTATTGGATGAGTCTGAAAAAAATCGATTAAAAGATTTTTTTGAACAGGCAAAGTCTACGCTAGTCCTATTAGGACCAGATAGATTTGACCAAGACATAAAAAATATTCTCTTAGAATGGCAACTTCCCATATACGCCGAAGCTTGCTCAAACTTGCGCGAGCAAAAAGAATTGCAACCTTTGTTGCTCAAGAGTGGTGAGTGGTTTTTAAACTCTAATGAAGTATTAGATAGCTTTGACTCAGTTATTCGTATAGGCCAAATACCCACAGTCCGTTTATGGCGGGATCTTGAAAATCGGCTCAAACACTGGTCTGTACTAAGTTTTTCTGATCATCCATTTTCGGGATTGTCACGAGTAAAGTTACCACCCTTAAAACTATGTCATTTAAGTAAAGTTAAGAACTTTTTGAATGCAGAACCAAATCAATTAAAAAATCATAAAATTTTTTCGTCGGATAAAGTTTTTTTAAATAATTTAAATTCAAAATTAGAAATGTACCCACTTTCTGAACAAAGTTGGGTGAGAGCAATCAGTGAGTGGATACCAAGTAACTCTCAAGTCTTTTTGGGTAATAGTTTGCCTATTAGAGAATGGGATTTGACGGCCACTTTTCAAGAGAAAAATCTTAATTTTCAATGCAATCGAGGCGCAAATGGTATTGACGGTTTAATTGCAACAGCGATGGGTTGGACTAAAAAAAACAAAACCACTTTTTGTATACTCGGTGATCTGTCGGCCCTTTATGATATGAATGCGCTCCAAAGTATAATCTATGCCAAAGGACCTTTGCATGTAATTGTCATTAATAATGGTGGAGGGAGAATATTTTCTCCACTGTTTAATGATAAAAATTTTGAAAATCGTCATGAGTTGAATTTCAAAAATTTAGCTGAAATGTTTCATTTTAAATATTATTTAATCAATCAGCCCGATTTTTCAAAAGTGGAATTAAGTAAAGTTTCTTTAATTGAAGTTGCACCTAACAACCAACAAACAGCAGAGGTCTATCTTGATTGATTGTCTCTTTGTTTGTCTTCATGGATTTTTAGGAAAAGGTGAAGATTGGAAAGTTTTTAAAAGCTCAGTTCGAGAGTCTTTGCCTAAAAAAAAATTAGAATTCTGGTGTCCTTCTTTGTTCACAGGAGAAAGCCCGTTAGGACCGACAACTTTATTTTATGAGTGGCCTGAAAAATTTCATAAGGAACTAGATAAATTTTCATTTAAAAGTTGCATTTTAGTGGGTTATTCGATGGGGGGTCGATTGGCTTTGAGTGCCTTTTTAAGTAAGCCTGAAAAATTTAAAGCCGCCGTTTTTTTATCAACAAATCCATTGTTACTGAATGCTGAAGACAGTCACGTCCGGCGAAATTCTGATCAACTGTGGGTAAAGAAATTCATCAATTTAGAGTGGGACCAATTAATGAAAGAATGGAATCAACAAGCTGTATTTGCTAATGAAAGCTCTCATCCACAACGCTTTGAAAAAGATTATTCACGTAAAGCTTTGAGTCAAGCGCTGCAAAATTGGTCGGTGACAGAACATCCATTTTCAATTTCTGATTTAACAGATGTCAAGACTCCCAATTTGTGGGTCGCTGGTGCTAAAGACTTGAAATTTGTAGCTATTCTTAATCATTTAAAGGCAAAAGGCGTACCTGCTGAGTTTCTTATTCTGGAGGACTGTGCTCACCGAATAGGCTTGTCAAAAAATCCAGAATTAATTGCCGCCATCTCAAAACTTTGCTAGTAGTAAATCCAGTCTTCTTTCTAACTTTGTTTTATTAAGGAAAAAAGTATGTGGACAAAAATTAAAGATTATTCAGATATCCGATTAGAAAAAACGTCAGATGGCATTGCTAAAATTACTATTAATCGTCCAGAAGTCAGAAATGCCTTCCGCCCTCAAACCGTTCACGAATTAAAAGAAGCTTTTGAGATCGTCCGCGAAGATTCAACTGTGGGTGTTGTCGTGTTAACTGGCGAAGGTAAAGATGCTTTTTGTGCTGGCGGCGATCAAAAGGTCAGAGACAAAGCCGGTTATGTAGGATCAGATGGCATTCCGCGATTAAATATATTAGATGTGCAAAAACAAATTCGCTCTATGCCAAAACCAGTAATAGCCATGGTTGCGGGCTATGCTATTGGTGGTGGACATGTTTTACATGTCGTTTGTGATTTAACAATTGCGGCAGATAATGCACGCTTTGGCCAAACGGGTCCCAAAGTTGGATCTTTTGATGGGGGACTTGGAAGTAGTTACTTAGCTCGTATAGTTGGACAAAAGAAAGCAAGAGAGATTTGGTATTTGTGTCGTCAATATGATGCTGATGAAGCTTTAAGAATGGGGCTTGTAAATAAGGTGGTTCCCTATGAAGAGCTAGAAGAAGAAACTCTTCGTTGGTGTCGTGATATTTTAAAACATTCTCCATTAGCTCTGCGTTGTTTAAAAGCAGCACTCAATGCTGATTGTGATGGACAAATGGGCTTATTGGATTTGGCAGGGAATGCAACTCTACTTTATTATATGTCTGAAGAGGCACAAGAAGGAAAAAATGCCTTCGTAGAAAAACGTGAGCCTCAATTTAATAAGTTTCCTCGCTTACCATAAAATGTTTAAGGCCATATGGTTAGCTTTTCGCCCTAAAACTCTAACCGCGGCAGTAGTTCCTATTGTTGTAGGAACTACTTTGGCCTATGCTGATAGCAAGACTATTTCTGTTGATGTTATAGTGTTAGCCTTGCTCGCCTCACTTTTCATTCAAATTGCAACTAACTTATTTAATGATGCTATTGATTTTAAAAAAGGGGCTGATACGAGTGACAGAGTTGGACCACAGCGTGTAACCCAATCTGGGTTGATGAAAAGTTCGCAAGTTTATTTAAGTGCCGGTGCTTTTCTATTTGCAGCATTGGTCTGTGGAATACCTTTAGTTGTGCGCGGTGGTCAGCCCATTTTAATTATTGGTATAGTTTCTTTGTTTTTAGCTTACTCCTATACAGGGGGACCCATACCTCTTGCCTATAAAGGTTTGGGTGATCTTTTTGTTATCTTATTTTTTGGTGTTATTGCTGTAGCTGGCGTCTATTACTTGCACACATTGAAATTTAATTGGTCATCAATTGTCGCTGGATTACAGGTAGGTTTTTTAGCCACAGTGCTACTTGCGATTAACAACTTAAGAGATATTCATCAAGATACAGTGGCTAATAAGAAGACACTTGCCGTTCGATTTGGGATAAAATTCGCAAGGTTTGAAATTATATTTTTGTTAATCAGTAGCTTTGGATTGGGCATTTATTGGTATTTTTATGGCTTATTGTTTGCGGGTATATTGCCACTTGTACTGGTCCCAATTACTAGAAAACTAATTAAATCTATTGCCATTGAGCAACCCAGCATTAAATATAATCAATATTTAGCGCTAGCTGCTCTTATTCATTTGATCTTTGGTCTTCAATTAGCTTTAGGCTTTGTTATTTCTTGAAATATTATTTTAATAAGTCTAGAAAATAATACATGGAATTAAGTTACTTCTTATATCAATCTAAATACACGGACACTATAAACCGATTTAAAGAACAAAGCTATTCTGGAGCACTCTTTAAATTAACAAATAAGCAGGATATTAGTGGGTATAGTGCTTATCACGCTTTAGATTCTTTTGGTGATATGACGGTGCATACTTTTGTGGATAATTTAAAAAATAATAAGTTATCTTCTAGGCACCAATTAATTCTTCAATATTTGCAGCAAGATCTTCAAGATAGACAATTGAAGATGGATACATTAGCAGGAGCTTTTCAATTAGAGAATCATTTTTTAATAACAGATTTTGAATTTGCTCATGATGAGTTTTTGCAAAAAATTAGAGATGAAAAATTCAATCGCGTTAAATTAAAAATGGGTAAAGATCTAGATAGAGAAACAAAATGGATTGAAAGTAAATTATCTTTTTTTAAAAAGAATCAGATTCAATTGCGTTTGGATTTTAATGAGCTATTCTCTTTTGAAGAGTTTGATACTTGGTTAAAACATACCGGATTTCATAAAGAGGGTGTTATTGATTTTTATGAAGATCCCTGTGTTTATGATAAGACATGGTGGAAAAAATGGAAAATTCAAGGTTTGCGTTTAGCTAGAGATTGTTATGAGTTAGAGGATCAAGAACAACATGAGGGTGTGCAAGTCTTTGTTTTAAAACCTTCAAGAATCAATGTTATTGAATGGCTTAAAAAGTTAGATAACCCCCAAAATTATGAGTACGTAATCACTCATTATTTGGATTCACCACTAGGAGTGGCTCAGGCAGCCGCTTCAGCATTAAAAATGAAGTTTTTTGTTGGTAATCGTTTATTGAATTGTGGTTTGTTAATGAATCATTCAATTCCATCTCTAGAATGGAATATTTCAAACCGAGGACCACATATTTTGTTTAGGGACGATATAGGACTGGGATTTTCTAAAGAATTAGGTGAATTAAATTGGAGCCCACTTGATTATAAATTTTGATAATGATGAAAATGTGATCCTAGGATTTTTAAGTTCCAGAGAGAAAGAAGTTTTTTCTGACAAAGTTTTTCCTGAATTTAAATCTCATGTATTTATAAAAACATCTGGCTCAACTTCAAGTCCTAAGTGGGTGGCTTTATCTAAACATGCTATTTTGAATTCTGCTGAAATTGTAAATAAACACATTGAAAGTAGTTTAAGAGATAGTTGGTTTACGGTTTTACCTAACAATCATATGGCAGGATTAGCTGTTTATGCGAGAGCTTACTTGCAAAATGTTAAGGTGCAATCTTATGTGGGAGACAGATGGCAGCCACACGAATTTGTAAAACAGCTTAAAAATACCCAAGCGACATTAACTTCATTGGTTCCTACGCAAGTTTATGATCTTGTAAATCAGAATTTAGCGGCGCCAGAATCACTAAGAGTTGTTTTTGTGGGTGGAGGTCACCTAAGTGAAAAACTCTACTTGAAAGCGAGAGTGCTAAAATGGCCTATTTTACCAACCTATGGCATGACTGAGTGTTGTTCACAAATTGCAACAGCCCCTTTGAATAGTCTTAAAAAAATGGATTTACCTGAATTAGAAGTGTTACCTCATTGTGAATTGAATATTGACGATAACCAACGTTTGATTATTCATAGTACGGCTCTATACACAGCATACATAAACAATGAAAATTCTGATTATAATGTTATAAAAAGAATTAATGATTATTTTTTATCTGAAGACTCTGTTGAGATTTTAGAGAAGAATAATAAGACGTATTTAAATATTTTAGGAAGAGTTTCCCAATTGCTTAAAGTGAGTGGAATATTAGTTAATGAATATGATTTAAATAAAAAATGGCAAAGTCATAGTTCAGGATTTTTAGTTTTAGTTCCCGACGAAAGGAAGGGCTACACTGTAGTGCTTGTCATCGAACAAGTAATTGATAATGAAATAAAGTCTCAAGTAAATAATTTCAATAAAGGTTTAAAAAAACAGGAAAAGGTCAGTGCTATTTACAGCATAAGTAAAATTCCTTTAAATTCTATGAGTAAATTAAATAAAAATGAACTGTTAAAGACTTTAGGATTTATCTAGCACATTTCTTATAAGAATGGGGATGGGTATTTTTTCTTTTGTATCCTTTTTGATAAATACATGGCTTGTTTTAACAATACAGCACTCGATATTCCCTTGTCTAAATGCAAAAGAAAAACTAACACTAGTTTCTCCTAACTTGAGGAGACTTAAGTCTACTTCTATATTTTCTCCTGATATTAATGGAAATATAAATTGAGACTCGCAGTGTACAAGAGGGGCAGCCCAGTGAAGGTTATTAAACCAATTATCCCAACCAATATCAGATTGTTTTATAAAGTCTTCAAGTACCTGATGAGCAATATCAAAGACTTTTTGGAAAAATACTATGCCAGCGGGATCAGATAAACTAAAGTATCCAAAGTACTGGCCAGAATAGAGTTTTTTAGCCATTAATATAGCTCTTAATTTTTTTGCGTCGTTCGTGTACGGCCGTACTGACTCTGTCAATAGCATCTTTTGCTTTTTTAACTTTAGTAAGAAGTTCTTCTGCATCAGGATTATTACTATTGCTTAAGATAAATTCTAGTTGGCTCATTGAAATCATTAGTGGAGTAGAAATTGAGTGTAAAAACTCTCTTTCCATAGAAATGTAATCGTCTAAATTAATCATAATAAAAGGCTATAATATTTTATTGCTTGAGTGCAAGAAGTTTTGAGCTAGCTATACTAAAAGCACCATGAGTCCTGTCTAACTATCTGAAATAAATGTGTTTATATTAACGTTAAAAGAGCTTGACTGGCTCCGTTTGCATGCTAGAAAAAGTGAGTCAATGATAAATATTAAATATTATGATAGTAATGATTTTCCCCGCTACCTGCCAAAGCTGAATGCTTTGTATGATGATCTGTTTTTTAGCGGCAAGGGATTTCGTTCAAAACTGGTGGGTTTAGCAGCTAAACATTTAAAATTAGAAGACAAAACTTATATTTTATTGGCTCAAACTATAGAATTCATTCACAATGCTTCATTGTTGCATGATGATCTTATTGATCGCTCACACTTGCGTCGAAATAAACCAACAGCTTGGTTAAAATACTCTCCAGAATATGCAGTTTTAGCCGGAGATTATTTATTGGCACGAGTCATGGTTAATTTATCTAGTTTTGGCAATCTAAAATTAATTCAGTACACAGCAGAAATTATTTCTAATTTGCTCGAGGGGGAATGGATTCAGGATTCTTTAGTGAATGACTGGAGTGTTAACTTAGAAAGATTGGATCAGGTTCATAATTTAAAAACAGCTTCTCTATTTAAGTGGTGCTTGAGAGCCCCTTTTGTGGCTAAAGAAATTTATGATGATGAACTTCATGAGTTGCTCGATAATTCAGGTTCAATATTAGGCTTATTATTTCAACGAAGTGATGATTTATTGGACTTCGATATACGTAACTTTGAAGGTAAAGCTATTTTGGGAGATTTAAAATCAGGTTATTTAAATTCCTTTGGTGCCTATTTGTTGGAAGAACTTAAACAAAAACAGATTGAACCCTTTAAGAACAGTCAAACTTTAGACGATTTGTATTCTGCAATTGGCAGAGAGTATTTTGACGAGCGATTAGCAGAATTTGATCATAAAAATAAATCTCTTATTAATTTGTATAGCCATTATATGACTCAGTTGGAAAGTAAAGATTTTGAAGGAATTAAAGACTATACTAAAGATTTAAAAAACCTCCCTGACATTTTGTATTGGAGAAATGTCAAAAAGTGAACACACAACAATTTGTAACTTTAAAAAAAACCGATAAAAACTTTAAATCTTATTTGGAAGGAAGCTTTTCACATGAATTAAGAGCTTTGCCAGAATTAAGTCTAAATGTTAATACAGCACGAGAACAAGTTACTTTTCGCTTACAAAAAACAGAAGAAATAAAAAAACCAAATTTACTCATTTTGTTGTTTAAATTGTTTCGCATAGATTGGTTGAGTTTAAGTTTAGGGCCTGTATTGGCAACATATTCCTATTTGTTTGTTAATGATTTATCCATAGATCACTCATCTGCATATTTAGCGCTTATTGCGGTAATTTTTTTTCATTCAGCAGTATTTGCCATTAATGATTATAAAGACCATGTAACAGGTGTTGATAGATTACAATTAACAGGTGGCAGTCAGGTCATTCAGAAAGGTTGGATTGCGGCCTACAATGTAAGAAGGCTTGGTATTTTACTTTTCATATTAGGTAGTTTAATAGGGGGATATTTAATTTTACAACAGCCAATTTTTTTAGTGGCAGTCGGAGTATTAACTTCACTGAGTGTTTTAGGCTATAGCTTCTATGGACAAGGATTAAAGTATTTAGGTTTTGGGGAAGTTATTGCTTTCTTTTGTTTTGGTCCACTATTAACCTATGGTTTTTCACGAGCGGCTAGTCACTTTCATTCATTGGAGATTGTGGGTTTAGGAATAGGTTTTGGTTATTTTGCAGCTATGATCCTATTGGCTCGACAGATGGAGAACATCGCTTCTGATGCCAAATTAGGTATAAAATCATTAACTGTGAGATTAGGCTTTGATAAAGCGAAAAAGCTAATTGAATACACATTAGTTTTATCACCTTTTGTTTTATTTCTAACTCTGCATTTTATTGTAAAAGCAAATTTATCTTATTTTGCTTTGCTGCCATTTAGTTATTTTTCTATAAAACTTTATTTAAATTTTCGGTCGGTGAGTTCTTCTTTTTCGTCAGGTGTTGAGGGCTTAAGACTAAAAATTGCAGATTTACATGTTATCTATAGTACCTTAGTGTTATTTTCTTTATGGCTTCAAAGTTAAGTCCTGATTTTTACATTGATAGAACAAATGAGCGCTGGCAATTAGTCGTCAAAAATAAACCAGAGTTTAAACCTTTCTCGGTTAACTTCCATTCGGGGAGTTATTTAAATATTTATAAAAAAGGATTGAGCAAACGAGACCCATTAGCTAAGGCTATTGGTGCAAAATCTGGAACTTTAAAGATTTTAGATTTAACTGCAGGATGGTTAAAAGACACTTGGATGCTACTACAGCTAGGACATTCAGTAACCGCCTGTGAAAAAAATCAGTTAGTTTATGATATTTTAAGTAATGCTGTTTCCATAGACCGTAATATAAAAGAATATTCTAATTTATTTGAACATTTAAATTTAGTACATCAAGATAGCTTAACATTTATACAAAGTAATGACTTATCTCATTGGGATGTAGCCTATTTAGACCCCATGTTTCCAAAGAACTCTAAGACGGCTTTGGCTGGAAAAGAAATGCAAATTCTGCAGTTGTTAGTTGGCAATGAGACTGAAAATCAGGATATTTTAACTCAACTTTTACAATCTTCGATAAAGAGAATTGTCGTCAAACGACCTCTCAAGGGCCCAGAATTATTATCTGGGGTGAATTTTAAAGTTGAAAGTAAGGCTTCCAGATTTGACGTCTATCTCAACTAACATTAGAGTACTAAGTCATGGAGAATCAATTTGTCTCTTGAAGAACCTTTTGCCATTTTATTTTTTACTTTAGCCGGCGCTTCTGCGGTCATCATACTCGGCAGTAAAACGCTTTCTGATTCTCTTATTTTATTGTTTCCTAAAACAGTGGGTTTTTTCCTTTCTCGAGTTGGAGACTCAAGAGTAATGAATTCACTGGGTGGAACCGTTATCTCAGTTCTGACCCAATCATCAATTGCATCATTGTATATGGCGATTGGCTTTGGTAACTCAGGTCTCTATTCACGCAAACAAGTCTCGGCTTTTATGACAGGCTTAGGTCTTGCTGCTGTTTGGCCACTATGGGTAATAGTTTTTGATTGGGGCTGGTATGAGTTAATTTTTTTAGCAGTTGGATTTTATCCGGCTTATTTGGGAACTCGAGAAAGATCTGTTGCCATTGGGCGTTTATTTTTAGGTACAGGGTTAATAATTTTAGGCACAAGATTATTAAAAATGGGTTTAAGTTCTCAGCCCAAAATGGCATTTGTTTTTTATAATAGTTTTTTTTCAGGGACCTCGGACATTTTAACCGTACTGACGATCTTATGGATGACGGTTGTAATTATTTTTGCAATGAGATCCCTGTTGGTTCCGTTGGCAATAACCTTGGCTTTATTTGAAACGGATTATATTTCGGGCTTGTATGCAACTATTTTTCTAATTTCCATTTTTTTTAGTTTATCTTTAATTCCTGTTTTAAATTGGAATAACCTGTCGACCAATGTTAGAAAATCTATTGTATTTCATTTGCTATCAAAAACTGCTTTTACTGTTTTAGCATTTTTCTTTGTAGAAAAAATATATGGTTTTAACCGGAATGTGTCTTCATTTATTTTCTTGGACCACAATTTACTTAATACACAGACTTCAGATATATTATCGAGTTCGCATTTGGTGCCGTTTACCTTTTTAACACTCAATTTTTCATATATTATTTGGACAAATATTTTCTACATACCGTTCAATAAACTTACAGTATATTTCTTACCTTCAAATAAGGTTAAAGAGTTTCAGAAATTAACTTTTATTGGCGAAGTACATAATGTTTCACCGTTTTTGTCTATCGAACAAGTGCGTTTAGAAGTGCGTAAGATGGCCGCTATGGTCGAATCCATGTTGCATTTGACTCAAGAAGTATTGGGCACTTGGCAACCGAACCCGGAAGCCGTTGAAAAGATATTAAAATATGAGGCTGTAACTGACCGACTGCAAATTGAAATGAACTCTTATTTATCTAAACTTATGCAGCTTAGTTTAACATATGAGCAAGGCAAAAAAGTGAAAAGCTATTTGCGCATGACCAAAGAGTTAGAAAATATTGCTGATTGTTGTAAGGCACTATTTTATCTGCAAAAGAATTTAGTGGACTCTGGACGTTTACCTAGTCGAGAAATTATTGATAAAATTAAAGATTATTTCTCAGACCTGTTAAGTAGTTATGAATTATTATTTACAGATTTGGCTGTAGATGAAGAGGATAGTGTCTTTACTAATCAAACTGTTGATGAAAATTTTAGAGTAAAAAGTATGGACTTAAATACCAAGTACTTAAGAATCCTAAAACACGCCTACAATCCAGAACAAAAAGAAGTGGCCAATCATTGGGTGGGGGAAATGATGTTTAAGTTAGATCAGATTCACCGACACACCACTAATTTTTATGAGGCTTACAGATCTACTTAAGTTAGGATATCTTAATAAGGTAGTTATTTTTTTAACTTCCTTTGTATTAATTTGAGATTTTTCAATTATAAACATAAAGAATTCTTTGATTATCTGAACGGATAAAATTAAAATACTTATATGATAAAAAATATTAAGGGTATGTCCCTAATTGGTGTTATTGTTGCTTCGAGTATATTAGGAATAGTATCTTATTCTTTAGTGCAAATTTATATTAATACAATCAAGTTACAAAAAACTATTGATTCTCGTATTGAAATAAGTTCTTTAATACAAAACTTGAGTTTAATCTTAAATGATAAAGAGGCCTGTAAATCATCTATTCAAGGTCAAAATATAACTCAAGGTAACTCCATTGTCATAAATAAACCATTTACATTGCCGGCAACACCTTTAGTGCAAGCGGGAAATGATTTGGGTAAATACCGAGTTGAAGATATTAAAATTGTTGATAATGCAGTTCACGCTTTAGATCCCAATAAGAAACTAATTACAATTGAAGTCTCCTTCGAAGCCATTGGCCCATCAGTGGCCATTAAGCCCAATCGCTTTATGGTATTTACGGACGCTCCAGGTAATATCGTTAACAGTTGCTATGGAGAAGAATCAGATCAATACATTTGCGAAGAAATAAATGGTGGTGATTACAATGCTGCCGCCACACCAAAGTGTAGTTTGCAGGCGACAAAGGATTATTTTTCTAGAGGAATGCGCTTTAACCCAAAACCAGCTCCTTCATGGCCAGGTATTAACCAAGATAACATAGTTTGGATTGGCGCCGCTGGAGTGTCAGAAGTTACCCCCCTTGGTACTGACTTCAAGCAAGTGGCTCCAGATTGTCCTATTAATTCTCGTCCAATTGCCTGTATGAACCGTCAAATTTGGGCTGGAAATACTCAGTTAGTTACAGCTTATTCTATTGAATATGGAGCTAATTTAAACTTTGTAGCGCCAGCAAGTTTTGTTAATAGTGGAGCCTTTAATGCCGGTCATTTAGTTAGTTATTTTGATCTAAGTGATACATATGGTCCCAATAACTATCCTCGGTGTAAGATTAGACTAATGAGACCGGCCCCGGTAGTAGATTATTATCCTGTGGTTCGCTGTGTGGCTACCTCTGTTAGGTATTTACCGTAGAATTAATGTAAATGTTCAGAGATGGGAGTGATTAGCTCCTCTGTTTTTTTGATTTCAATCAATTTTTGATAAACTGTTTTTATTTCTTGTGGAGTGCATGCAAAATCCGTAAATGAAAAATATTTTTTTAAATCCATGAGGGCTTCGTTATAATAACCATTTTTATAATATAAAAGTCCCCTGTTTTTGAGCGCTTTTAAGTCATTCTCGTTAATAAACAAAGCTAGACTTAAGCACGTTAATAGTTGCTCATGACTACCATTGCGTTCTAATGCGCTAATAAGCTCATCTAAGTATGTGTTAAACAACTGTTCATTATTTAAAGCATCAAAGCTGTCCTGTCCCTTGTTGTAACAGTTTATAATTTTTAAAATTTCATCATGTTTAAATATTTTGCCTTGCCTGTTTAAATCAATATAAAAACACTTTTTATTTGAATACCATTTCATGATGTGAATAGGTTGAAGTCCAATAGCGTAAATGGCTAAATCAATTTGGTTGGCAAAGTATTGATAAACAATAGCTAACAACAAGCAGTTGCCCTTTTTACTAGTGAAAAGTTGATTTAAGCTTAAATCCTCAGATAAACAGCTAGATTCAGCTAAACTATAAAAATTGTTAGCACCAAAAAAATACTCGTTTAAGATAATAATTTTATCTTGTTCATGAAGTCCATTACAGAATGATTTGAGCTCATAGGTTAAAAAATTTATTTTTCTGAGTAATAAGTCTTCGTCCCCATTTTTATTAAGAAATATATCTAACTTAAGTATTAAATGAATTAAGCCACAGGGGTCTTCAGAATAGATTTTTTGCAGGTCTTCATGACTCATGGGGAAGTCATGTAGTTTTTCTATCATCATAGAACCTGGTTAAGGTATAGTATTAAAGGTGTCAAAGAATGAATGTGAACAACTTTTGTTTCGCGTCATTACAATATTAAAAACTTTGGATTAAATAGAAAAATGGTACAGGATCCCAATAAGCACTATCAAAATAGAATCAAAGAATTAGAAGCTGAAATTGTGGCTAGAGAAAAAGA
>JAGRAE010000071.1 GCA_020435005.1 Bdellovibrionales bacterium | reverse complement strand
ATTTTGTTCATTTTTTGCTTTTAATTCATCCTGAACTAAAATTTGTTGATAGAGCTCTTCACCTCGTTCTTTTAAAAACTTACCTTCTTCTGAGTTTTCATCAAATCGCGCAAATTCAGTTTCCTTATCTAATCCCGTGGCTTGGCGTAGTTCTAACATTTCATCATCTGTGGGGAGTGCAGAATGGTTGCCCTGCTGAGCGGCCATGCGCAAGTTCCAACCCTTGAGCGTGTGAACGATAATCATTGTAGGACGTCGTGGATCTAATTTACTTTTCTCGAAAGCATCTACAAGTTGTTCAATATCGTGCCCACCGAAGTCATGGAGAGCTTTGATAAAGTCTTCAGCGCTCACATTATCTAAAAACTCAGAGATTTCTTTATGATGGTCCTTGACTCTGGTGAATAATGTTTTTGCATCTTTCAAAAGAAGTAAAGCTTGTAATTCATAATCTTCTAAGTCTTCCTCTAACCATTGTTGAAAGATAGCTCCACCTTTCTTTTTAAACATTTCCATGCGGAATTTACCATGTCGAACTTGAATGACCTCCCAGCCATTAGCTTTCATGGTACGTTCAACTCGAGAGTCGTCGGTTCCTTCCATAATTTTTTTGTTAGTAATTCTGTGACCATCTAAGCTTTGGCGATTGTAATCTAATATCCATGTTAGATTCCCAATTTCGCGTTCAGCAAAATCAGGAACAGCCTCAAATAAAGATCCTTCCCTAAACTCAGAATCGCCCATTATGGCCCAAAAATGAGCGTCGGGAACCTCATAACCGTGCTCTTTTGCATATCGATAAGCGTGAGCCAAGTATCCAGCTTTCACAGGAGGTATGCCGACCGTACCTGATGGAAAAAAGTTGTGGCGGTCAGGGTCATATGCCGAATGGTAGCTTTGAAAAACAGCTTCGCCATTTTGTGAATAGGCGCGAAGCTTTGACATGGCAATATTGGCATCATCTAAACTGAGCTTTTGATTATCTGCATCTAATAAGTTATCCAACAAATAATTATAGGCATGATCTGCAGGTGATGCATGAGGCTTGTTGGCGATATGATCAAAACCACTTTTAACTAATAAGTGCAAAGCACCAGTTATATGAATGGCACTTGAGCTGGCAGAGGAGTGTCCGCCGACTTTAGGATCACCCTTTTCTTTATCATCACGGTGATTGGCCATAAAAATCATTTGGTTAGCTAAATAATGGGCGCGTTTAACAATACTGTCCAAAACTTTCAAACCCGGTTTTTTCACAGATGTGCTCCTTTTGGTTTTTTACAAACTTTGTTAGAGACTGTGTGCAGACAGTCCCCACTATATTATCAAAACTAATTAGCTATAGATATTTCAATAAGGCTTTCAAGTAAAGTACTAGCTATCCGACGTGGGGTAAAATTTGCCTATTTTCAAAGTAGGGGTGGCTTAAATAGTGGTCCAAAATGGGCATTTTGTACTCTTTTAGTAAAAAATCTTCTAAATTTTGTTTTGAGCGATCCTTCATTATCAGTTCACGGGCTTTTCTGGAAACGCCAAGGGGATAGCCTGCCTCCAATACGCCTTCACAAGGAATATATGGACGAAGAATTTCATAGCCATCACTTGTGACTTGGTAAAATCTTTTAATCATGCGTTGCCAATCATATAGATCGGGACATTTAAATTGTATAGGCAAATAGAAACCTTCTCCATAAAGTGCAAAAAGTCCTGCATATAAATTAGTTAATAGATTGTTTTCATTTTCATTTGGATCGAAAATAATGTGACACTTTCGAATGAACAAACTATCACGCAATATTTCTTCACTATAGCGATAACCCAGAACAACATCGACTTCATAATTAAGTGCCAATAATTTTTCTAACTGATAATCTATAAATAATTTATTATCTACTTTTTCCAAGGCATAGAGAAAATTCTGCGGATTTAAAAAATTACCAGCTAATAATGTAATTTTCATGGCTCAAATTCTCCACTATCGGCAAATTGTTTTCTTGGAGCGGATTTGGGTAGACTTTTTGCTTCTAAAATAAAATCCCAACGAATTCTAATTTTTCCGTCATTTTCTACGATGCCATTAGGTGGATTAGGAAAAGGTTCAGCTGCTTTAAATGCATCGACGGCGGCATCATCGAGATCAGATACACCACTTTGTCCAACAATTTGTACGTTTTCTAAGGTTCCATTTCGATCAAGAATGATTATAACTTGAGTAACACGGTCTCTTGCTGAAGCAATAGAGCGACCAGAAGCTAAAACTTTTTGCACTTTATCACGAATTCGTGGTTCCCATTGTTGGCGAATTTTTTCACGAATTCGTTGGTAGTAAGAATAGTAAACAAACTCTCTAGTGCTTAACAGAGTTTGTAAACCCTTTTTAACATCTTTTAAATGGTCTGAGGTTTGACTGTTTAAACCAGCTTGATTCACCTCTGTTTGGTGGGCCTTAGGTGTTATGCTAAATTGGGGTTTTAGTTTCTCAAGAGTGGGCAAATTTCCCGTTAACTTTTTTTGTGGAGTTTTTTGTTGAGTAGCTTTTGGCGTGCCTTTTACTCTCATTCCTGGTTGAGCAGCATTTGAAAATTGGCCAGTGTGTTGCGCTCGAGTTTCTTGCAAAACTTTTTGGTTATGACGTCCAAGGTATTTAGCATTTTCATCAATATCATTATTAAGTTGTTTTGAATCTTGCTCGACAACTTGCATTTTTTTATCTGCAGAAGTCTCAATCACCTGAATTTCAATAGCCTCTTTTTTATCAGCTTTGTTTTGGTTTTTAAAAATGTGGCTGTATAGGTCCAGTCCAGTGTAAAATACTGTATGTATAAACAAAGAAACAAAAACAAATAAAAATACAGTATTTTTTAGTTTAGTTAACATATTGATTCTATCGGTAGGGAATTGCAATTGTTAAAGTCCTGAACTTCAGGGCAAAAGCTTGTCCGCACTGCAAAATAAACGTAAAGTAGATTCATGAAAACAAGTGGATGGGGTCGGACCGACGTCGGATTAAAAAGAGAAATTAACCAAGATACTATATTGGTAGATAATAGTTTAGGCTTATATATTGTTGCTGATGGAATGGGTGGACATAAAGGTGGAGAAGTGGCGTCGGCAATTGCTGTAAGTACAGCCAAAGAAATAGTTAGCGAGGGACTGCATAAAAATTTATCTCCGAGGGACTTATTAATTAAAGCTTATCGTGAGGCCAGCGAGAGAATTCACTACAAAAGTACAGTGGAGAATCCACAGCTTGCAGGTATGGGAACAACCATGGTCCTAGGTCTTGTCGTTGGTACAGATATTTATATTGGAAACGTGGGTGATTCCCGTTGTTATTTGTATAAAAATCAACACATATGGCAAATGACAGAAGATCACTCCCTGGTTAATGAGCAGCTGCGAGCAGGAGTCATTTCTGAAGATGAAGTGGATATGATGGTCGGTAAAAATGTAATCACTCGAAGTGTGGGTTATGAAAAAGACGTGCGAGTAGATATTTTTCAAAAAAAAATAGAAACAGGCGAAAAAGTTTTATTATGCTCAGATGGTTTGAGTGGCTTAGTTTCGGACGCGATTATCGAAGACATTTGTCGAAAACGAAGTGGTCAAAACTGTGTGGATGAATGCATTGAAAAAGCCAATGAAGCTGGCGGAGATGATAATATTTCGGTTATTCTTATTCAATCTGAATAAGAGCGGCCAAAAACGTTTGGCCGCAATTTTACAAAAGATTAATTCTGACTATTATCTTCAGAAATTACATTGTCTATCATATCTAGTAAGTTAGCGGCTAAGGCTTGCAAAAATTGAATTTCATCGCGGTCGCGATCTACTAACAATTGTAAATGTTCTTTTAAGCCATCTACTTCATCATCATAGCCCGAGTATTGTGGGTTGAAATTAATTTGGAGTTCAGCATCAATTTGACTTGGTGAAAAGTTGATTACAGCGATTGCTGATTTTACTTCCACTTCACTCACTGGTTTTTCAGCTGGTAAATTTGTATAATCCAAATTCAGCTCAAAACTAACTTTCAAACTTATGACATTACCTGCCTTATCGACTGTTTTTTCATCAACAGTGGCTTTGGCAAAAGCTGCTTGACCATAATCTTGTAGCATTTCTTTTGTAAAACGTTCGACTTCTTCTTCTAACTGATTGGCCATTTCATTTAATTCATCCTGGCCTATTATTTTTGCAATGTCTAATTTCAAAGAGCCATTGAATTTTAAATTTGGATTTACCTTATCAGAATAGTCGTAGGCCAATTCTTTTACATCTAAGTCGAAAGTATTTGCCGCCCCTTTTCGGTATAACCAAGTGGCTACATTCATTTTAGTAACGCTCTTGGCGTCATATTCAAGATCATTAAAAAGTATGCCTATTTTTGTGTTTTCATCTTGATAAACGGCAAAGACATCGGCAAAGATTTCATTGACTAGATCTTTAGTGATAGTTTGAGAGGCCACCAAAATGGATGGCACAAGCACAAATAAAGCGATTAAAAATTTTCTCATATTTCCCTCCCCAGAGAATAAATTGGCTTTAAAAGACTGATTTATACCTAGCGGAGACCTATGAAGGCGTCAAAGGAAATTGAATGCTTTGAATAAAACTTATAGAACTCACATTGACGCAAAATAGCAAGGTCGGTATTATTAACAAGATATGAAGAAAACTTATACATTCTTAGTCACAAGTAATCGTAAAGGTGAAACCAAAAGTTTTACGCTTTCATCTTCTGTTTTAAAATTAGGTTTTGTCGTGGTGGTAGCAGCTGTAGTGTTGATATCAGCTATGATGATTGATTATGTAGGCTTACTTTTACAGGCATCTGAAAATAAAAGATTAAAGGCTCAAAATACTAGTTTAAAACGTCAATTTGAAGTTGTTGAAACAAATGTTAAAGATTTAGAAAATGCTTTAGAACGCGTAAAAGGTTTTTCACAAAAATTAAAATTAATTACAGACATTGATAGTAATGATCGAGCGATTGAATTAGACCTCGGAAGAAAAGGCAAAGAAGACTCCTCTGCTTTAAATCAAGATGTTTCAGAGTTTAAAACTGAAGGTATAAAAGAGGGTAATGATAATCAGATGTTGGGTAGTAGTCCTCAAGACATTAAGGCTGGTGAGCTTTTACGTTTAGAACTCAATAACTATAAAACTCTATCAATTCGTGTGCGCCAAGATTTAAAAACTACAAAACTCCAAGAGCAAGGAGTATTGGATCTGTATAATAAGCTTTCCCAGCAAAGCTCAGTGCTAAAGTCAACACCAACAATAAAGCCAGCCAAGGGTTGGTATACAGCAAAGTTTGGTTATCGCAATGATCCCTTTTCAGGAAAGCCAGTTATGCATCAAGGGGTTGAAATAGCCGCTCCAGAGGGTTCTCCTATAGTCGCTCCTGCTGATGGAGTGGTATCATATATTGGCTATGACAATAATGATGGAAAAGTACTAACTATTGATCATGGTTATGGCTTAAAAACGACATACTCTCATAATTCACAAATATTTGTAGAAATGGGACAAAAAGTGAAGCGAAAAGAAATGATTGCTGCCGTGGGAAGTACAGGTCGTTCTCCGAGCCCCCACCTTTATTACGAAGTTCGCATACACGGAGTTCCCGTTGATCCCATTAACTTCATCCTCGAAGAAGAATAAAATTTTTAAAAATTTATTATTATTTTTATAAAACCCTATTCTCGATTTGCTTTTGTAAAGTGAAAAATATAGGTTTTTGAACTTATGAGGTCTTTAAAGTTTATAGGTTTTATAGGTTGTTTAGTTGTTATAATTTTCTCCCATTCATGGTCCTTAGCAAATCCATGTGATTTAAGTTTTCAACCAGATGTTGAAATATCTACAGGGGAGTGGACGAAAACAGGTTTTGCTCGAGCCAATATAGCTTTAGTAAAAGCTGGCAATGGGCATTTTGTAACTCCACAAAAAGAACACGAACTGATTAAAAATGGGGCGGATGTTATTATGATTAAGAACCCCTCAAGTATCGATCTTTCGGTATTAACTGAAGATCGTGGCTATCATTATGGCCCCTTGTTTATCTCTCGAGTTAAGCCAACAATGGACATGTTTGACGAAATAGATAGTCAAAATGACAAAACAGAAAAACAAAGAAAAAAGTCTAAAGATACCCTTAAAAGAAAATTAAAGAAAACAGATGAAAATTCTGATTATAACGTCACTATTCAAGCTTTAAATGTAGAAGGCTTAAACGAATTAAAACGAGTTTTTTATGATACTGTGGGAAAAAAAGAATTTGCTGTAGATACATTTAGTGATGAATTTATAAACTCTAAAATTCAAGAAATTAAAAAGGGTGTTCATTCAAATTTTCAGTTGTTGATTAAACACAAAGACTTTGGCGTTGTTGGTGGTATGGTTTTAGAGGTTCTTGATGAAGGTATGGCTATCAAAGTAAAGAGAGCAGCATACTCAAAAGATCCTGAACACAAATCTAATTACTTAAGTATTCGCGCCGTTTATGAATTGACAAAGTTTGCGCTTAAAAATTATATTCCCACATTAAGTTATGGTTCAGATCCCAATTTTTATGGGGAGTTAACAAGTTTGGGGTTGATGAAATTTAAATCAGAGTTAGGTTTTGGTGTAGCCCCGGGGGAAGTTTTTGCTGAGCCTCGATTAGTTAAAGTGTTAAACCCAGAAGTTATTGGCCCTTATGTGACGTTTTCATATAAGGACCTTGAGAAACAAAAAGGATTTGTAGCTCACGTCTATGGAACTTCTGAAGTAGAATCACTTCCTAAAGGAATAGAAGTTATTTTTCATTAAACTGTTTGGTGGCTAGGCTCAAGAGAAGTCCATACTCTTTCTAGAAACAAGTATTTATTTTACCGCAGGCTTATCTTGAAATGGGCTTTTTGTATCATTGAAACATGAATTGGATTTTGCCCCAGTCATTTTGGAATGATAAAAATATCTGATCGTTACTCTTAGCAAATAAAGAGTCTAGGTGAAATGCATTGGCAAGAATAAAGGAAAAAACTATTGTTAATTTTTTCATGGGATAACAATCGAAATTTTAAGCTAATTATTGAATAGATTTTTGCCTAAAATTCAATCTTTATGACCAGTAACTGCAAATAAATGTACTGACCTGTTGGCTGGTCTATTTATAATGCAGCCTGACCTTCTGAGAGGGTGGAATTATTTGGCGGCTACTGTTATTTTACTTCTTTATTTCTGTGAACCAATGATTTGGTACAAAACCTTAAAAGGCAGCATCAAAACCTAGGACAACAGAATTCTCTTTTGATTGATGTCCGTAAGTTTTGTTTTGAGTTTTCGTATCAACATCAAGCCAGTCGATATTAAATTCGAGGAGTAACTTCGCATTTCTTGCCAGGTAATAAGAAGCGCCTATGGATGTCGTATTCATTTCTAGTCCTCGAAAGATATTATCAGCGTTTTCAAAGTCTCCATTATCAACATAGTTTTGTAGTAGCGAAAAGGCCCATTTGGGGCTGTAAATGTAGTCAACTCCAACAAAACCACCGGACCAGTTAAAGTCCTTTTCTGGTTGAGTTGAGTCAAAATTTTCCCAGGAGTTTGCAAGAACCTGTAAAAAAACATCGACCTTGCCTGTAATTGCTTTGGCTAAGTCAAAACCAATGATACTTTTATTAACAAGTTTATCATTAGTACTTTCTAAGATAGTTCCAGTCCGCTGGTATTGCCGGCCCTTGTATGCAAATAGACCAATGGCCGTGTCAAAGAGTTCAAAACCTAAACGGCCAAAAACAGATTTGTCGTTATTGTTATCAAAGGTATGATCAGCCCGCTTATAGCCAGGACTTGTAATCGAAGAATCCTCTGCAATTCCGTTGCCGTTAACGACCCCAATATCTAAGTTGATTGGACCAAATTCACGTCCAAACAGAATACCTCTTTGATAAGTAATATCGGCCATTCGGTAAACCATGTAGTCTTGGAAGGTAAGTCTTACTTCTCGCGGGAACATTAAATCTGAAACTTGAAATTGTCCAAGCTGCATGGAAATTCCTGATCCAAACAAATCATTGTACTGAAACCATGCATCTTCAATAACGACAGTACCATTTTTACCTTTTTCAGCAAAGATACCATAGAAGTAGTAGGTTAACTGATCGGTTAGTGGAGCACTAGAAAGTAATTTAATCAAATAGGGGGCCTGAATATCAAAATCACTTTTTTCCGTAGCAGCTCCAGTGGTTTGATCATAATTTGCAAAGTTATCACGACCTTGAGCAAAGGCTTGAATACGCATGGCAAGTGCGGGAATTTCTGGGAGCCATAAGTCAGAGTCAGCAATTTCTTTGAGAGTGGTTGACTTCCAGTTGTCGAATCTGAAGTTGTTATCAGCAAAGCTTGCGCCTCCAGCATTGAGTTTGGGGTAAGCGCTGTGGCATGCCACACAGCTTATGTTATAGTTTCTAGCAAAAACAGGAATTGCCTTAACTGTTGAAGGAAATAAGTAAAATACAAAAAATAAAATTAGTATTGATTTGACCAAGTTAACTCCTCTTCAGGAAAATCATAAGCGAAATAAGCCAGATTAAGGAGAGACAACAATGCGCATTATAAATAGACTGTGTTTTAGTTCTGAATCTTAAAAGTGCCTGGATTAGTTAAACACTTTTGGGCAGTCAGCGATGGCCCTCGCCCTTGGTAAAACTCTGTTGCGGTGTTATATATTTTAACAAGATTCTTTGATCTACTTCGCCAATCGTCATTCAAACCCAAACAAGAAGTTACCTCATTTTTAAATTTACTTAAATTTATACACTTTATGAAGTCTCCTTCATAAAACCGATTGCACGACTCAAATTCTGGCTTCAAAAAAGATTTTACTAATTGAACAGTGCAGTTCTTGCCATACTTCTTGTTGCACTGGCTTTTAAAATTCCAAATCCCTTTTTTTTGAAAACATGATGACATATCAAATTTTTCCGATCTAGTGGGTTTATCTGCTGTGCACTGTCGACAAAAATCTAATGTATCAGCTGATTTTTCTCCCATATTTTTCATACATGTCTTAAATTCCTTCTTAAGGAATGTTTTAAGCCCACCATCTAAACATTTTTCTTTATGTCCATTGTATTCTAAACACTCTTTAAATTGGGGGTTACGAATTTCAGATATTCTCTGTGGAGACCTACAGTCGTTAGCATTCTTAGAAATTTTAAAACAGTCCAGAAAATCCTTTCGTTCAAATAGTTCTGGACCTGATAAGAGCTTTTCTTCAAAGTCTGGGTATTTAGAAGTGCAAAAGACAAGATCATTTTTTGTATCGGACATACAGGTATCAAACTTGGGGTGAGTCCAAATCTCTATTCCATAAATCTTCCCACAAATATAAGTATCCTTTGTTTTAGCTAGGCACTCATCTCTTTTGGGGTGATATTTAGCAGCAGTCTTGGATGCGCATTCATAATATTTATTATCCTGTGATTCTTCTTTTTTAGTACATTTATCAATTTCCATTAAGTACGGCATCTGGCTGCATGTATTTTTAAGCTCACTACTTACACATTGTTGACAACCTTCTAGAGAAGCTTTGCTTAAGAAATCTAGGGGAATGGCATGAACATCATTATTGGCATAGCCAGAACACATAAATTCACAGCCCATGACTCCATCAGAAGGGTCTCCGTGGTTGTGGTTTTCACAGGAGGGGAGGTGATGATGAAGAGTCTCATGAAATAATGTTGATGCAAGTCCTTCAATGGATCGATTAAATTTTCCAGTCGTATTGTCCAAATGGAGCATATTAATTTCTGCGTCGGGTGAAAAGTGAGTATAACCATAAGCACCACTTTCTATTTCGTTGTCTTTAACTTTGGTGGAAGTCGAGCAGTAAATTATATTTTCCTGAAAGGCTAAGTTGCGAATGAAGGCGTGAGCTAAGTCCGGATTTAAATCTTTTAGACATGTTAATTTTTGATCAATTATAATTTGAATGGCTTCGTTAAATTGCTCAATAGCAGCAGGTGGACAAGAATTATAATCTATACGATATCCTAGTTGTGTTGGGTAATAGCGAAATTCATTTGGAAATAAATAATCATATTCATTTTTGAAATCATTTACTTTTTTGAGTCCATTCTTTGCAGATCCGATGCATTTATTCGCAGAAAACTGAGTTAGTATATTTAATTTCTCTACTTTTATACTCACACGGTTCCAATTGCCTTTAATGAACTTATAAGTTTCAGAGATTTTTTGCCTTAAATAGAAGTTGTGTTTAACTACGGTTTTAGATTGCCAGTTATTGTTATGAAAATTTTCAAAAATTTCTACTATCGTTTCATCTTTGGTATCTATAGGGGCTTTTATAATTTTTTTTTGTATTATTTTGTTGTTAACCCAAAGGGTATATTCATGAACATTTTTATTAAGTTTCTTGACAATTTCTTTGCGTCTTTTGTGCCAGGAAGGTGTATAAATGGACTTAATCAATTGATTTTTTTCAAATAAAGTTTCAACATCAATTTTCCCATCGTTGTTTAGATCAATTTTACTGGACTTTTTGTTAGTATAAAAAGTTAGTTTTTCAGCAAAAGCTAAACAGTGTAAAAGTATAATAAAAAATATTACTGTAAAAATCCTCACCTGTATTTATCGACAAAAAATAAAAAAAGTGAATAAAATCAAAGTGAATCTAACTATAAGTATTGTAAATCTTCGACTCTAAAACAAAAAAAGCTCGGTTTATAACCGAGCTTTAGGTCATTTAAATAATATCTTGTCAGCTCAACTGAACAAAAGCTTTAAGGCATTTCAACAGAGTCTTTTTTATCCTTTTCAGGAGGATCTACTGGATTATCTTCTTTATTATCTTCTGACTTATCTGGCTTAACACCCATCATATCATTTAGAGCTTTATTAATAGCTTCACCATAATCCGCAAAACCATATTTAATATCTGTTTCTGTAATATCGTACTCAATGTCAGGAGTGACACCTAAGTTTTCAATAGGTTGATCGTTAATTCTCTTTGCAAGTGAACCTGTAAAAGAATAATTGCTCAAACCCAAAGCACTTGGTGAACCTGTGCTAATAACATACCCGCCAGCTCCCGCAGTTCTGATACCCATAATCTTTGCGCGTTTATTGTCTTGTAGAATAGCTGGGAAAAAGTCACCACCTGAAAAGTCTAATTCATTTGTTAAAACAAGAATGGGTTTTGTGTAATTCACATCATTATGAGGATTTACTTTGTCTACACCCCAAATGTAGTTAGGAGAAGTCAGAGTCTTTCCTTTGTTCCATTCAGCAAGAATAAATCTAGCATACTCTTTTAAGTACTCCACAGTTTGATAAGTCACAGGATAACCGCCCCATTCACTGCCTAATTCTTTTTTAGCCTGTTCTTCATCTTTAATAGATTCCATCTGCTTTAACAAATTACTAGCTTCTGCGATGTGTTCTGGATAAATTCGAATGTGATGTTGAGGAGTATAAACTATTTTATCAGAAAGCACAGACATTAAGGCATAAATATAGAATACACTTCCACCAGGGTTATTGATTTGATCGATAACTAAAGCGTCAGTGAGATCTTCATACTTTTCAATAATTTCTTTGAATTGAGTAAACTGTGGGCCACCAGCTCCATAATGAGCTATGCGAATATAACCAATTAATTTACCTTCAGTGTTTTTATAGATGTAAGCATGGTAATGGTTGTCTTTAGTAGATTCCCAAACAATTTTACCTAACTTTGGAACATAACTTTCACGTCCACCAATGGCAAAAGGATTTTGATCTTCAGCCTTTGAATCTTCAGAAGCTATTAAATCCTCCCAGCCAAACAAAGACATTTGTGTGTTTTTAATAGGGCTCAACACATCTTTTTTAACTGGAAAACCAAAGCTCTCTTTATTGGAACTGAACATGTTAACCGAGCTAGATTTCACTTGCGGATAAGTTACGCTTTCAGGTGTGTATTCCCAAATTAATTGAATATGTTGTAGATTCTCAGCTCCGGCTTTTTTAATACCGAGTTCAACCACACCACGTGGAACATCCATAGCTCTCGCTGCAGATCTTGATGTTAATAGTAATTCGGCAATACCACGATCAGTTCTTGGTACACCCATCCCATTTTGACTAGCAATTTCAGAAACGACGTCGGCAACTGCGCGGCCGTCAAATTCTACTAATTCATCACCGACATTAAAAGGAAAAGCCGTTTGTGACAGTCGACTTCTATTTATATGAGCAATAAAGTATTTGCCTTCTGCAGATTTCACCGAAAAAGGTAATCTAGAACTTTCTGTGGCATAAAATCTAAACCCTACGTGATAGTCTTGAGTTGAACGAAAAAAGTCTTTGAGGATTTTGTGATAATCACTAACAGTAATGTCACCCTTTGCATCGACTTTACCTAAAGCTTCTGTGAGTTGTTGGTCTAAATCCCAACCTATATGTTTGTTTTTCCACTCATATGGGGCATAGCCCGTTCTATAAGTGTCTGCTACAAATTGCAGTTCACGCTTCATTTGTTCTTTTGTGTAATTGCTGGTTGCAAAACTGCTGATAGCCAACAGAGTGCAACTCAAAAGTAGAAAAATTTTTGTCATACATCCCCCTCAGATGGTCCTGATTTTTGGTGCGTCCAAATAAATCAGCATTTAAATTGAAAAAACTCTACATTAAGGGGTAAAAAATTACAAAAAAAAGGGGTCGTTTGACCCCTTTTGTAAAATCTCTAATTTTAAGAATTGATTAACGTTTAGAGAATTGAGTAGATTTACGTGCTTTGTGTTTACCGTATTTCTTACGTTCAACTTCACGTGCATCGCGTGTCAATAGACCAGCTTTCTTTAAGCGAGGTCTTAATTCTTCATCAAATACCAATAAAGCACGAGCAATACCATGACGTATAGCTTCCGCTTGACCATTTGTGCCACCACCACGAACAGTGATAAAAGCATCAAATTTGTTTTTGGTATCAGTTACAGAGAAAGGTTGCTGAATAATTACTCTGCCAACAGCAGTCTGTAAGTAATTATCAGAATCTTTTCCATTAATTTTTATTTTTCCAGAACCTGGTTTTAAAAAGATTCTGGCAGCACTCGTTTTTCTTTTTCCTGTGGCGTAATAAACTTTATCGTTTGGCATAAGTTCCTCTTACTAAATTGTCCATGCTTCTGGTTTTTGAGCGCTGTGTGGATGTTCAGCACCAGTATAAATTTTTAATTTACTGTGTAACTTTCTTCCCAATCTATTTTTAGGCAACATACCTTCAATAGCAAAACGTAATACCTGTGTAGAATCCTTTTCTAAGTATTCTCTGGCAGTCGTTTCTTTTGTAGATCCAAAATAACGAGAGTGAGTGTAGTATTTTTTTACGTCCCACTTTTTTCCTGTAAATTTAACTTTATCAGAGTTAATTACGATTACATTATCACCTGTATCTACATGAGGAGTAAAGCTAGCTTTTCTTTTTCCACGTATAATCATGGCGATTTCAGAAGCTAAACGTCCCACTGTTTTATCAGTGGCATCGATTAATAACCATTTTTGCGCGACTTCTCCGGCCTTTGCATTCCAAGTTTTCATTTCGTACCTCAATAGCGTAAAGAGGCGTCAGTTTTAAATTTTTCGGCACTTCTTGTCAAGGGCTGTGGGATATTCTACGCGATATAAATAAAGTCCTTCGGCTGGCGCGGTGCCCAAAGCCTCAGATCGGCTTCTGGCGTTCAAAATGGCCCGCATATGCTCAGCCGATAATCCTTTGCGGTAGAGGTCTAAGGTCGTTCCCACAATATTGCGTATCATTTGTTTGAGAAAACCATTGCCGCTAACTGAAAATTCTACAGTATTTGCAGGTAGATGACGCCAATTTATGTGGGTCAATTCCCTTGTTGTTGAAGAGACTTCTGTGCCTGAAGTTTGGAAGCTTTTGAAGTCGTGAACACCCAATAGGGGTTTAGTTAAGGTCCTTAGCTTTTTCAAGTCCAAGGGGTATTTAACCCATGCGCTATATTTATAGCGAAAGGCCGAGGGAATTTGCGAATTATAAATTAAGTAGCGGTAAGTTTTGGATACTGCGGAAGCAAGGGCGTGAAAGTCATCAGGGGCCTGCCAGGCTTCTTTGATTACAATTTCATGGGGAGTGAGAGAATTTAAGGCTCTAACCAAATTTATATTCTGTGGTAGTTTATCAATTTCAAAGTGAACAATTTGTTGAAAGGCATGAACTCCGGCGTCTGTAGCCTAATGTAGAAATCTTTTGTTTAAAAATTCTTTCTAAGGCCTCTTCAAGCTTTCCTTGAATTGTTGGTTTGCCACCTTTTTGTTTCTGCCAGCCACCAAAAGGAGAGCCGTCATATGCTAAATGCAATTTAATTTTCACAATTAATACTCAAGCATAAGACCAGCATTTATAATTTCGCCGGTAAAATCAAAAGTTGATAGTCCCAAAATTTGTCGGTACTCCATGGCAAATAAAGCTGTGTTAATGCCGTACTCTCTATCTAAAGTTTTACCCATCGTCGGAGCTAGGTCATTAATGGATAGGGCGAGGCCACCAAATATGGGAGCAATCAGTGCTCCTCCAAATTTGGGTCCGGCATTGTCATCGCGAATTTCGCTAAAACCCATAACCCCAAGGCCACCACCGCCGTAGGGAATAAACCACTGGTGCTCACTAAAGCGTAATTTATAGAGTACACTTCCGGTAAAAGGTATGGCGATAAAGGTGAATTTCTCTTTGGCTTGTCTCGTGGGATTGTCTTGAAAGACGCCGTTACCTTGAGTAAGAAAAAGCCCCGTGCCTAATTGTAAATTCAATTCCCCTAAAAAGCCCACCCACTTCCATTCAAAATCAATAAGTAACATGGGCGCTTCAGCACTTTCATAGATATCTACAAATTTTGTACGCTCACCTTTGTCATTTTCTGAACCTTCAAGTTCTTGTGGATCGTAAAGGCCAAAACGAAAAGACATATTTCCAGTCTTAGGCGATTCGTAAGTTTCGTAGAGGTAGACTTTGTCTGAAGTTATACGGGTTAAACCTTTTTTGGCATTCGGGTGGGGGACGCGAATCTCTCTATTGGTGGGATTGTCATACCGGCTCGATGGCAAGCTATTGCGCATTTTTGGTTCTACGAGATCTTGTTTTTCGGCTTGAACTTTTGGAGCTGATAACGACGTTATAAAAAAAGTTAAAAAAAATATTTTGATAAAGGATTTTCGCATAAAAAAGCTTAATTTTAACAAAACGGCCACTAAAATTAGTAAAACCAATGAAACACTAAAAATTACTTTCATTGGTCCCCACATTAAGCTGGCTTTTGCAAACAACCAAGTGGGGAATAATAATAGGCGAGCTAAAGATTTTGCCATTTCACTTTTGGCAATTTTTTGAGACAAAATTGCGCCGTATTTATAGTAAGCTTTATTAAACATTCGCCCCCATTTATAAGGCAGTAAAAATTTACGGCGAAACTTTCGAAAGTCATTCACTTTTCCTGCAAAGCTAGAACCGTAGGCTACAGTTGAAATAAAACAATTTAAGTCTTCAGCGAGTAAACCAATAACCTGATCAGGAGTAGCTGTTAAAGGACAAAGAAAATCATTTTCAGGTTTTGATTTATCGCCACCACAATACGCATCATTTTCATAAACTGTGTCGGCAGTGATATCCATAATGTTATTAGCTTCATCAACTAGCATGCCGCGGAAAAAATAAAGTTGATCATTGTTTAAATCGTCGATTGTGTCATCGGCCAAATCGGGAAGAGTGTTGGAGTCTCCTTCTAGAATTTGTATATTACTAACGTTACCGGCAGCAATGGCTTCACGAGGGTTAAGCTCAGATTTATCAAAAGTATTTTTGGAATATATAATGCGAAAAAATTTAAATTGGGTGTTTGAATCATTGGGAAAACTTCCTTTTGATTGCAGATCTTCCAAGTAAACTTTCTCATCTCCAGGATAGACAGAGAACTGGCATATTCCACGCGTGGCGTTCGCACAAATATCAACCGTATCCCCAGCTTCGGTAGGATTAATAAGTTTTATAGAAATATCTTTAGTGGTGCCCTTAAAATCAGTATTGTTATCAGTGGTTCCGATTCTTAAGCTGCCAGTAAATGATTTTTCACATGATGTGTCAGCTTCATTGAGAATATTACAAAGTGTGGACCATTTAATAAGTGCGATATGCGTATTTCCTTTGGCAATCACTTTGTCTTTAGTGCTATCACCAGTAGTTTCTAAAGTGACGGCTACATTTTTTGTGGTTTCATAGATAAGTGTTTTACCTTCTGATTCATTGTCTTTAAATTCTATTCGGATTTCTAGTTCTGGGTAGACTCTATTGGTGTTGCAGATAGCGAGAGTGTCTTCTTGGCAACTATTGCACGTACTGTTAATGTCAACGGCGTCTGCTGAACAATCTGAACCGCCAATTCCACCAAAAATAGCCGGGGTAGTTGCATCATTCACATTGTTAACAGAAACACCAAAAACATTTATA
>JAGRAE010000070.1 GCA_020435005.1 Bdellovibrionales bacterium | reverse complement strand
CTGTTTCAAAAGAAAACTTTTATTATGGTTTGTTGTCTATGCTCTTAACTCAGGCACAAATGAATGACAACAAGTGTTCAGAGGCTATTAGTTTATTAGAAGTTGTGTCTTCCGTGCCCGAACACAAACATTTGCACCCTGAAAGTCTATTGCGCATGGGTTTATGTTATGAAAAACAGAATGACGTAGAGAAAGCAAAGCAATACTTTGAAAGAGTCACTAGAGAGTTTGAAGAGAGTGAAGCAGCAACTCAAGCTAAAAATTTCTTGCGCTATTTAACAATTAAGGGGAACGCTTGAAGTCCTTATTCATATTTACGTTCGCTTTGATCATTTTAACAGGTTGCAGTCAGCTGTCAGATGTTCTCGGCAGAAATATTCAGTCCAAGAGTTTTAAGATGGATAAACTTTGGGTTCGCAACACACTCAATGAGGAATATTTTGGATTTCGTCATCCTCACCGTATGACTCCTATTATGTTTAAAGGCTTAATCATCCAAGGCAATGCCATAGATGGCATTGGCGCTTTTGATGAAAAAACGGGTAACCTCAAATGGTTTTTATCCGTTAAAGGCGGTGTTGAAGCGGGAGGTGTTGTCGAAAAAAATACTTTGTATTTTGGCGGGGGTGATGGCTTCTTTTACTCCATTGATGCCTTTGGTGGACAATTAAATTGGAAGACTCCAATAAATGCTGAAACCTTATCTACACCAACCTTTCACAATGAAAATATTTATTTTATTGGTGGAAACAATCGTGTTTATTCCCTGCAAGCCAGCACGGGAAAAGTTAACTGGAGTTATTCAAGACAAGAAACTTCAAATTTATCCATTCGCGGTGGTAGCCAGCCAGAAATTTACAAAGAAACTCTTTATTTAGGTTTTAGTGATGGTGCTTTAGTAGCTTTAAGTGTAGATGATGGCAAAGTTAAATGGGAAAAAAACATAAATCGAAATCGACGTTTCCGCGATATCGATGCAAAACCTGTCATTGAAAATGATAAAATATACGTAGCAGGATTTGATGATGCTTTCTACTGTTTAGACGCTAACTCCGGAAGTGTTATATGGACTTATGATCGAGGTGGCTTTTCTGCAGCCACACTTTCTGGTGAATTGATTTATTTTACAACTACAGATGGTTATGTCGTGGCATTGCAAAAATCCTCAGGCAAACTAAAGTGGCAATATAAATTAAAAAAAGGTCTTGGCACTCAACCCACTTTATATAGAGGGCTAGTTGTCTTTGGTGAATACGAAGGTGACCTTGTGGCTCTGGAGTCTCTATCCGGAAATCAGGTTGGAAGATACTCTCCAGGGCGAGGAATAATGAGTCAACCAACAATTGATAAGTCTACAGGACGAACCTATTTTATTTCAGTAAACGCCAACCTGTATGCCTTAAAAATTCATTGGCAAGCGAATAAGGAGTCTTGGCCTTGGGACAAAGCTCTTTAGTTATTTTGATTACTGTCTTTTTATTTTTGACGGCTTGTGCGCAAGGACATTGTCGAAGAATAGAGCGCCAGAACACTTTGCAAGAAGAACAAAAAAGTCAGTTGCCGAAAAATACACGTCAAATGAAAGTCTACAAACGGCGAGTATTAGTCTACAAATACGATGAATCTAAACAATGCCAAGCTTGGGCAAGTATTGATTTAGATCAAATGGTTAAAGAGCTAGGGGATATAAAGATTCTTTCACAACAAAAAAAACATGATGGTTATAGCCGCATACAAGTCTGTGGATCTTCGACAGGTATTGCCAATGTTTATCAAATTTATGAAGATGACTTAGAGCAAGCATTAAAGAAAGGGTTTAAGTTGTGGAAGTTCGACTAAGTAGAAGTGAAATTGTTGAAAGAATAAAAAAGTTAATTGTAGACGTTCCAAATTTCCCCAGTGAAGGTATTATTTTTAAAGATATCACGCCTGTTTTACAAAATGGCATTGCCTTCCAAGATATTGTTAACTTATTTTCATCTACAATTCCTAAAGAAACCACTCAATTATTGGCAATTGAATCAAGAGGTTTTATATTTGCTTCCGCTATAGCTCACCACCTGGGCATAGGTATAACTTTAGTTAGAAAACCTGGGAAGCTTCCACGTCCAACAATTAGTCACACTTATGCCCTTGAATATGGCGAAGATACGTTGCAAATTCATAAAGATTCTATATCAAAAAAAGATAAAGTAATTGTTATAGATGATGTTTTGGCCACAGGTGGTACAGCTCAAGCTACTGAGGTTTTATGTGAAAAGCTAGGTGCCCATTTGCTGGGACATCGTTTTTTAATTGAAATTGACAGTTTAAAAGGTAGAGACAAACTTTCAGCTACAGTAGATTCTTTTATTCACTGTTAGTTTGCGTTTTTAGCAGGTCTATCCGTGTTAGCTGTTTTTTCTTGAACATTATTAATTATTTTTGTGGCTTGTATAGCCACGGTTCCTGAGATGTCTTGTAATTTATCAAAGTTTTCTAGCTGATGGACACCTTGATTTCCTTTTAATTCAATGGTCAATACAGGCACTCTGTTATTGACCCACATGTATCGTCCAAGACTTCCTGGATAATTGCCTAGAGAGATCCATGGCAAAGGTTTAAAAGTAGGAAATTTCATGGGAGGGCCATCAAAGTCAAGTACACCATATGGAGTATGAATAGAAATTATAAAATCAGGTTTAAAATCTTCAATATGCTTAATTAAACATTGAGTTTCGATTTCACTAGCCGGTTTGTCTCCAGGAAACTTTCTTGGGTCTGCCTTTTTGTTAACTTTCCAATGTTTTAGAGCTGACTCTTCCCAATCTTCCGTGGGAAAATTTCTATTTAGATCAACTCCATTCACATTCATTCTAGTTTTCTTTTTAAATCCATCTGGATTAGCTAAGGGAATAACTCGCCATGAATTGCGCGGTTCCAAGTTGTCTAATCTAGATATCCACGAACGTGCAACAGTACCACTGGCTGGCTCATCTCCGTGAATCAAAGATATAGTCAAAATATTTTTCCCTTTTTTTGCATTTTTCGCCAATTGTTCATAGTGAAAAATCGGGTCACCGTTGACACTGTAACATTCAGGGTAGACATTCATTTTTCCACATATTTTATTCAATTCTTCAGTTGAAGCTGGAGTGCCTGGCAATTTTTTAAGTTCGCTAAAACAGTATTGTTGGATTTGTTCTTTTGAGATGCTTTTATTATCAACAACAACTTCTTCTTCCTTTTGTGTTGAAATTTCCTCAGCGGGAATAGCCGACTTTACTTCTGGCATAGGCATCTCTACTTGAGACCTATCTTTAGTAACGATAGGGACTGTTTCGCAGCCAAAGATAAAACCAGAAACAACCAAAATGATAACAAGTAGAAGTTTTATTAAAGTCGGTTTAATATTAAACGGATTCATTATATCTAGATTCTCACCTACAACTGGACCGGAGTCAATCTAAGTGATAGGTATTAACGTCTATGGAGATCATCAACTTATCGCGAAAATATCATTTTTCAGCAGGGGAAGACTCCCCACATTCACAATGGGGCACCGGAGCTGACTGGGAAGTCGAAGTCACTTTATCTGGATATTTAAACAGCAAAACAGGATTGGTTATTAACCTTATTGACCTAGATGCATTGGTTAAACCTTGCGTTGAAAGTTTGAACAAAAAACATCTCAACAAAGAAGTAAAATACTTCGCAATACACAAAGTTAACCCAACAAATGTAGCTAAGTATTTATATACCAATATAAATGAACAAATAAAAAAACAATGGGGAAATTTAAAAGAGCTTAAACTTATAAGCGTGAAAGCCTCTAAGCCTATTTTGGGGATTTATGGCACCTATTTACATAACATGGACTCAAGTTCGCCAAGAGGAATATCTAATTGATAGTCTGTAACAACTTTTACCGCTAATCTCGACAAATCCAAAGCTTGACCCTTTTCAAACTCTTGCGAAAGATGGCCGTAATTCATAGCCGACTCCTTAATAAGGCGTTCTATTTCGTCAACAGTAGGGTCTATTCCTCGATTCTGGCGTATTAAACCTTTAACAAGAGCCGCAGCCGCTGCCACCATAGGTGCAGCCATAGAAGTACCGACTAAACGATGATAGTTATCTGTTAAATTTTTATTTTCATCAGATGTAGGTGAAGTTGTAGATAATATTCCGCGTGAGTTGTTGCCTTGCCCCTCACTTTCTTGTCCCGGCGCTGCTATTTCTACAAATTTAGAACTAAAATGACTAAATGAGCTTCGCTTAAAGTCATCGACATTTATCGAGCCCACGGTAATAGCCCCTTTGAACTCATGTCCATATCGAGCGGGGAGAATGCTAAAACCATTATCTGTAATTTCTTGGGCCGGATAAAGGCTATTGCCATTGCCTGCTGCAAACACCAAGAACACATTTTTATCTAGAGCATATTTGATAGCTAATTCTAGAATTTCATCTCTAGTTGATTCGTTTTGATTCCCATCTACGTTGCGTGCTAAAGACAAGTTAAGTATGTCTGCACCATGATCGACCGCCCACATTATACCCGCAACGACATCTACTGTAGTGCTCTTAATATTTTTATTGCTACCAGCAATAGTATCAAAGACTCTTACCGCCATAATTTCTACGCCGACAGGAGCTACTCCCGCACCACCAACTCCATTATTCATTTCAGCGGCAATAATACCAGCGACATGGGTGCCATGACTATTAGGTGCTGTATCAAAAGGATCAAAATCAGCTTCTGCTTCAGGAATCCCCAGTGAAATGGCATTGATCCCGGCATAAGGAGTTTGATTGTTAAGGCTCCACATATTGTTTTTTAATTCACTATGTATATAAGCCACTCCTGTATCAATAACTGCAACAACAATCGGTCGTTGCGAGTCTTTAAGTTTTTGTATTCCTTTTTCTGAGTTGTAAAATACGGGGTAAGAATTATAGAACTGCAGAGAATTTAAGTGGCCTTGTTGACTTATATCAGGGTCATTAATGGTAGAGGTATCAAGAGCTTGTAAGTCGTAATCCCAATTGAGTCCTGCGGCTACGACACATACGTCATTGTTTATTTCTTCTTCAAATTTAGTTAATTCTTCTTGAGTATTAAGGGTCCATGGAAATGTTTGAATTTTTACTGACAATTCAAGCCTCTTGCCATTTGTAATATATTGTGAAGGAGGTAGAGGAGAGTTGTCATTGGGGTTTACATAGGCATTTACACATTTAGGGTCCATCATTACAGCAAAAGGAACACCCAGTTTAACGTTTAATTTTTGTTGAGTTAATGTCTGAAATGGATCTTGACTGAGTAAAAGTTTAGATTTTCCATATAGACTTTTCGCAAAATAATTTGTTTCTTTAATAGAATTTACTGTTGCTGTTGTTGGCTGAGCAATGCATTGACTTGACGAAGACAAACCATGATCAGTGCCTTTGAAACCACCTTGGCAATTTAGGTATAAAAATGGTAGTGTCAGACCACTTAATAAGATCATCCATTTTGTTAGACTCAAGATTCCCCCTATAAATCTCATTTTAGCACTATCTCAATTCTAGAACTAGAGTTTTATCATTCTGATACATTGAATTTTAATTTGTTATTACTTGGACTTAGGGATTATTTGAGCGAAGCTGGCGCAATGTTTGATGCAAAACTTTTTCGAGTAAGATGGCTTCATCAGGGTTGAGCGGAGACTTGTTAAAATATTTTTTAAGTTTATAAAAGGCATTGTTCTTAGGGGCATCTAAATTTAAACCTAATTGTAAAAGCCAAGCTTTAAGTAAGTCATCATCTAACCTTTTTAACTCTTTATTTTCACTCTCACTTTGTGAATTATGTTGGTTTTGAAAAATGGCCAAACTCAGTAATACAGCTTGTGACAAATTGAGGGAAGTGAACTCGCCATAAGTTGGTAAAGACACCGGATAATTGCATTGCAGTAAATCACTGTCGGACAAACCATTGTCTTCGGGGCCAAATACGAAATGTAAATTGTCATGGTTTAATGTTTTTGAAAAGTTGAGCCACGGTTGAAGTTGGCGTTGATCACCTTTTCTTGCGGTGAAGGCAATTCTAAGATTGTGCGGGTAAAATTTTAAATATTCTTTCCAATTCACAAATTTTTGAACATTATCTAAGTATTTTTGCGCACCAGCGGCGGCCTCATAACTCTCAATATTTACCTCACACTGTGGTTTAATTAAGAGAAGCTGACTTCCACCCATGTTGGCTAATGCACGCGCGCAGGCGCCAATATTTCTAGAGTATTTTGTGCCTACTAATACAACATATATTTTCATAAGAGATTCTGTTCCCACACTGTTTTCATTGTTGAGTTATCTACATTAGCTCCAGATAAAATGACAAGCACTCTTTGGTATTTTTTTAATTGCAGTTGTTTTTTTGCTGCTAAATAGGCTAGTGCGCTTGTGGGTTCAACAATAATTTTTAAGTGATGCATGAGAATTTGCGTGGCCTGTAAGATTTCCATCTCATCAAAGTCATAAATGGCTGTAGTCTTTTTAGCATACTCAAATGTTAAAGCACTCAAGGAAAGAGTTCTTGCTCCATCAGCAATTGTTTGTGGACTCTCTTGAAATCTAAATATTTTACCAGACTGAATAGAGCGAACACCATCATTGGCTTGTCGAGGTTCACCTGCTACTAAATCACAGGCTGATGGTTTTGCCAAATAACTGCCAGACATCAATCCGCCTCCACCAAGAGGTACAGCAATAAGATCAGGCTGAAAGCCATTAATTAACTGAGATTCATAAACAACAGTGCCTTGACCACAAATTATATCTTCATGATCGTATGGAGGTATAAGGAGAGCGCCTTTTTTCTGCATTTCATAGCACAGATCTTCAGCGACAGATCTGGACTCACATAACTCAATCTGTGCGCCCCATTGTTTTGTACCATTAATTTTTACCAATGAGCTATTGTATGGCATAAATACTTTAATTTTTTTATAGCCTAAAAGAGCACAGGCCCAAGCAACTGCTTGTGCATGATTACCGGAGCTAAATGCAATAATTTGTTGATTGAGTGCGGGTTTATTGGCGAGCAAAAAATTTAATGCCCCCCTGGATTTAAATGCTCCAACTTTCTGAAAACCTTCACATTTAAATAGAACTTTAACTCCGCCACAATCATTTTGAAGGAAGTTATTTTCTAATAGGGGAGTTTTTACTATGTATGGCTCTATTCTCTTGTAGGCCTCTATGATGTTTTTGTAATTCAACATTTAACAAGTATATATACTCGCTCAGCCCAAAGTACAGTAAAGGTTTGAAATTATCGCTTTTTCTATAACTCCTTAAAAAAACTAGATAATATTTTTGTATGTAAGGGAGCTGGTTCTATGAATATTCAACTTGTAGATTTACAATTTAATATGAATAACAGTTTTGCTGAACCCATTGATCAAAGTTTAAGTAATTTAGACTCTCTTTTGGATTCATACAACATACAGTTCAAACAACAGAGCAAGCCTTTCATTGAACAGTTGCAAGGGATTGAGAAACAAATTGAAGAAGAGTTTAAAGAAGATCAAAAAATCACACGCATTGATGAGCACACAAAAATCACAAAACAATTGAAAAACCTATGTGAGTCCCATAAAAATATTTTAGATCAATTAAATTTTATCAAAGATACTTTATTAAGTTCTAAAAACGAAATCGATAAAAGAGATTGGGAAATCAATAAATTAACTAAAGAACATGAAAATATAAATGAAAAACTTAAGACAAAAGAAGTTGAATATATACATGTAGTGCTATTAGTAGAGAATAAAAATAAAGAGATTTCAGATTTAAGGCAAAGACTTAGAGAATCAGAAAACTCTAAGTCTTTATAGTTTACTTCTTAAGGGTAAAGTTCATTTTTATCTTGAACGATTTTTACGCAGTCTTTTGCAGCCTGCTCCCAGCTTTCTCTTTCGACTTGAGTTACACTTCTAGAATATTTATTATCCTTAGTTAAATGATATCCTTGCAAAAGTACACCTGTGCTGTAGTCAACCCAAGGATCTCGTCCGGTATAGGCTGGAAAATAGTGGACCTGACATCCCCAAACTGTAACTTTAGTTTGTGATTTAAGTTTATTAGTAATTTTGTTTTCAGCATATTCACAGTTAGCTTTGTCTAAAAAATAAAGAACGTCACCACTAAATGTTTCTAAATAAAACCCATCACTCCAAAACTGCTCTTGGCAACTGGAATCCATTTTTGCCCAACTTGAATTGAGCCCAAAAACAATGAATATTATCCCCAATAACTTCATCAAAAACCTCCTACTTGATTAAATCATTTGTGAATTATAATATCATAATGTGAGATATTTCTACCAAATTTGACTATTTGTAATCTTTTTTATAAATGCACTTTTTTTTGGCGAAACCTCTTATTTCCTAAGGATTTCTAGTGAGTTAGATTTACAGCAATGCTGGACATCTATCTCTTCTTGTGACTAGATAGATGAAATGAAATTAAAATCTTTTCAAATCTTAATCTCTGGTCGCGTACAAGGCGTGGGTTTTCGTCACTACACGACACTTATTGCTGAAAAACACAAACTTAATGGTTGGGTCAGAAATTTATTGGATGGTCGGGTAGAGGTAGTAATTAATTGCAGTGCTCAGGTTCTAGAAAGTGTTCTCTGCGAAATACGCCAAGGTCCCTCATGTTCTAAAGTTGAGCAAATCGAGTCCATTGAACTCCATACACTTATCAACAACTTAAATTGTTTTCAAATTCTTCCAACCAGTCCTACACATTGGGAAGATCATAGCCATGGATAAGCTTTTTACACCAATTGATATTTATTGCGAAAGAACCAGCGATTTAATGTGGGCAGAGCCTGTAAATGCATTTACTAATTTTTTCTTCGTCATTGCCGGGCTACACATACTCTATTTATTAAAAAAGCAAGGGAACTCATCCCTTTGGCTTCAAGCACTGAGTGTAAACACTATTCTAGTTGGTTTAGGTAGCTTTTTGTTTCACACATTTGCAAATTTTTGGTCAATGTGGGCGGACATTTTGCCAATTATGATTTTAATTTGTGCCAATTTTTATTTTGTCTTGAAATATATTTTTAGATTTTCACATCTTTACGCCGGAATTTTTATCTTTTTATTTTTCTTACTGGGCTTTGCCTTAACGGTAGTAGTGCCTCCTATTTTAAATGGATCCCTAATGTACGCTCACGCATTAGTTGCACTAATAGCTGTGGCTTGGTTGACGAAGAGTAGGCATAAAAAAATTAGTAGATTCTATTTTATGGCAACGCTTGTATTTATCTTTAGTTTATTTTTTCGAACAGTAGATCCATCTGCCTGTGAATTTTTCCCTTTAGGTACACATTTTCTTTGGCACACCTTAAACAGTGTCACTATTTGGTTAGTTTTAAAAGGCAATTTAGAGTTAAAGCAGTGAGTGACAAAGCTTTTCGAGCTGATCAAGCTTGATCTGAATATCAAAGTATTGAATTCTTTCTTTAATGTTTGTGAGAAATAATATTTTTTGTTCATTCTCTGGGTTTTGTGGATTTAACTCTGTTAAAAACTTATCAATACGCATCAGAACATCATCCAAAAGTTGTTTTATGTTTTTCTCTTCATTTTTCAATTTTTCAAATCGCAAAAGGCATTCATTCTTCGATATATTTTCTCGATTGATTGCGTTGGCATAAAGAGTGTCTAGGCTTTCTTTGTTTAACATAATATAACCAATATCATTAGACAGTTGAACATAGGTTTTTTCAGTTTCTGAAATTTCATTTTCATTTTGTTGCATTTCTAATGAACTGGATTGCGCCTGCCCGGCGTCTTCATCTTCGCTACAAGCATTGTATGCAAAACTGATAAAAGTTAGAGTTAAAAATAAAATAATCTTATTCAAAAATAACCTCGCCAATTAAATATAATTGCAAATTATTTGCCAGCAAGTCCTTAAAATTTGTGAGTTATTTTGAGAAACCGTGATTGTTTTTAACAAATTGCTCAGTAGTTAGACGGATTGTATTAAATTGAGAATATTGACAGGACACTAGTTGTTGAGGATATTTCCAGCATGAATGAGAACGAAAAATTGCCGCCTATTGAAATTCCAACCAATAAACTTTCACAGGAAGTCCTCCATAACCTTTTAGAAGAATTTATCCTTAGAGAAGGAACTGATTATGGAAACTACGAATATAGCCTTGAAGAAAAGAAACAGCATCTATTAAAACAATTAGAACAAAAAAAGATTAAAATTGTTTACGACCCCAATGAAGAGACGACGACCTTGATTTTAGCTTTCTGAATTAAAAATAATTACAGTTAACTAGAATGTAATTTGATCAATAAAAGGTGGCAGTTGAGTAGTTGTCGGAAACGAACCAGATTTATTTAAGAAATAAACATTTCCACCATAATCTAGAGAATACAATTTATTATTTTTACCCAACGCTATAGACTTCATCCATAACGGAACCTTACATGTCGAAATAGGGCAGTTGATTTCTGTAAGCGAATTTGTACTACCCGTCAATAAATCTATAGAGATAATACGTCCATCATCTAATAATCCTAAAACTTTATTTGTAACATCTGGGTAACGAATTACTGAACGTATATAAGGTGGGATGTTATAGATACCACCGGGGGCGACTAGAGTCCCTGAAGGCGATAAACTTATAGAGAGACTTTGAGAAAAATCATTTATAGATTGGCTAGAAATTGAACTTATTAATGGGGCTTGAGTCAATGAGTAACTAATGCCACTAGAACTTACAACATCGCCATTGGATTGCAGTTGTGCGATGGGTTCAACCTTACATGCGTTGGATTGCCCTAAGTTTGTTACAATATTTTTTGTAAAATCCGTCGGTGCTTGCACCGTTATATCTACATAGACATTTTCCCCACTAACATTTACTCCAGAAACAGAACCCACTTTATAAACGGAGCGAAATGCTGAGCCGTACAAATCTTCGAAGTCTTCTCCCCAAACCGGACAACTTGTTTTACCTGGTGGCAACAAAAGCATATAGACATCAATTATACGATCTGAGCCACTAGGAACACTTAAAGAGAGGGTTTTGCCATAACCTTCAAAACCAGCAACAAGTCCTGTTGCTGGTCCACAACTTCGCATTTTCCCCAGAATTCCAGCTCCTCTTACAGAAACTGCATAACACTCCATTTGATTCCCAATATTTAGTAAAGCTATTTTTTTCTTGATTAAGGGCTCCTGAGGTAAAACAATCTTCAGGTGAGAATTCTCTACATTTGGACCACGTGAACATGATGTATGGAAAAACACCATACCTATTAACAAGCTAAAGCTAAGAATTATCCTTCTACTTTGCATACCAAAGTCATATCGGAGTGGACTAAAACTAACTTTAAGATCTGTTTAATTGAGAATTAATATTCTCTAAATGAGAAAGCTTTTGTATATTTATGAGTCATCAAAAAGGTTTACCACCATTAAACTGAGTTGAAGACAAATACCCATCAGATGTAATTTCTACTTCACACTGGCTAATATCTGAATAGGGGGAACAACAAAAAACATTCGAAACTGTATTGGTTGAAACATCTACCCAACCTGAGTCATTAAAGGTAACACTGCCTGTTCCATTGTGATCATTTGAAAATTTCATGTTAATCGTGTGGTCGAATTTTGCATAGGCAAAATTTGAAGAGTTCCCTGTGTAGTTCGTCCAAGCTGACCCATTGTAAAAAGACCAATTTCCATTAGAAACAAATGCTGCAGAATCGTATGAATTATTCGTAGCTCCTTTTAAACTGGCCACGTCTTCAAGAGTGCAAACATGGGCTATAGAACTGCAAAAACTATCGACAGAAGAAAAGGCAATGGGACTAGAATTATAACATCGTTTCATTTGGCTAGAGGCACCACCGCCTACTGTATACTCGTCAAAACCAGCTGCACATAATCCACCACCGTTGCTACTAACAACTGAGGTAAAAGCCCCTACAGATAGAGTCTGTCCCATAGCGGTCAAGGGTGCTATCACTGTACCATTTTTATCTTTACAACTTATATTGTAGGTGACTGTTGTATTTGAGGTATTATTTAATTTAAGAGGTCCTTCAACGGGTATAACAACTTTTCTGCCTGCAAAACTGGGTTCAGTTATAATAAATAAAAGAGTTGTTAAAAAAGCAAAAGAAAATTTAATCATATATCTACTCCCCCAATAAAATTATAACTGTAGAACTATTTTTTACAAGTTTTATTGGCGACTAGACTTAAGCACAGGGAAATCTTCAGAGGATTGCAATACACCAAATCTCACCAGACCATTTATAGCTAAATGATTATTTTTACTCGCTGGCAACCAGTATTGGTCATAGAGGTAAGAAATAAAACTACAAATAGGGTTTACTAATTTACCTTTTGGTTTATTACAATATTTTAGAAAGCTTTGTTTTTCAGAAATAAATTCTGCCGTTAGCACCCTTGATCTACCATCAGAGAAGAGAGCCCAGTGATTATTACTTTTTTTTGTATTTAAAATTTGTGGATCACGCAAAAAATTATATGAAGACTTTAAAAATCGATTTTTATATCCCCTATAAGCAAGTAAAGGACTGTCTAATCTATGAATTCTTTGATCTTTAAATGGATCTATTAAAGTAAAGTCTGCACGATTCCAATTAAAAAGTTGATTAAATTCGATAAATGGAGCCTCTTCAAAACCATAATAGGGCAATAGCTTTGTAATTAACGGATCATTAAATCGATGTGCAAAAGGGGAAGAGTTCAAGGGGTAATCTGTAATCAACATCCCCATATCAACTCCACCTGACAAGAGATAACTTCTCACATAAGGGAAAACCTTAAAAACTGTTCGCAGTGCCAAAAACGTGTCTTCTTTATCATTATTGTATAAATGAAGCCAATTCACAAAAATGCCTTTGGGTTTCAAGGCTTTCTTGATCTTCATGTAAAAATCTAAACTATACAAATTTTCACTACCTAAAGTCCAGTTTCCACTAGGCTCTGAGATAATTATATCATAGTGTTTTTTGTTTTGATGAAAGTACGAGAGAGCATCTTGCTTAATAATCTTAACTTTGGGATGATTAACAGCATTTAAATTTTGATGACTAATTCTTTCAGAAGCTTTTATGAGACCCTCAGAAATTTCAATAACGTTAATTTCTTTAACATGTTCTAGTTGCGCAAGAATTCCAGCGGTGACTCCTGTGCCAAGACCGACTATAGCAATACTCAGGTCTTCCCCTGTAGAATAAACGTATGGCAAGATACCTATTAAACTCATAGTCAAGAGATCAGGAAATGTCCCTCCCTCATTTTTACCATTGAGATGTATGGAATAGTAATAATCTTCATCAAATATTGGGGGAATAACATCTCTAGCTGCTGGATGTTTTAAAATAGAAATGGTTGCTAATGTGTTATCTTCAAGAAACACTAATTCTGAGGGGTGCTTTGGAATCTGAAAAAGCGAAACATAATCTTTTACAGAAAACAAATTAATGACATCCCCACTTCTGTTAAGTGGTGTCAATAAAACTATAATTAACAAGACACAGACGCCCATGAGGGTGGTTTCATTTTTTTTCAGCCCTATAAAATAGGCATAAAATATAAGGCCTAAAATAATTAAAGCTTTTAATATAATCTCTAGAGAAAACCACTTATAAGCAAAGTATCCCATGCCAATAGAACCCAACAAGCTGCCAACAGTATTATAAAAATAAAATTTCCCACAAACTTTTGAATAATTATTTATATTTTTTGGATAAAGTGAATAAAGTCGTGGCAAGATTCTTCCTGAGAAAAATAAAACGGGGATTAGAATGGATCCATAAAGTAGAAATTGGACAACAAAACTCCCTTCATAACCCCACTTTAAGGGGCTAAGTTTATTATTCAAAATATTCACCCAATAATTTAAATAAGGTAACAGAAAAATAGAAAAGGCAAAAAAAGTGGAAGCTATTCCTAGTTCTCTTTGCAACAAAGAACGATTATGCTGTGAATTTTTATTACTTTCTTTTAAAGTTAAAGCACCAAGGCCAAGCCCAACCACAAAAATACCTACGACCATCGGGTATATATACACACTTGAGCCAAGACTGAGACTAAAAAAGCGAAAACATACAATTTCAATGCTAATTATCCATAAGCCAGTAAAAAAAGAAGCGGCATATAGTGTAGGACGTGGGAGTGCAAAATTCTCACTATTAACCTCTTTTACTAAATCTAATCTATCTATATTTACTGAATATTTTGAAAAATACTTCACAAAAATAAGCATTGAGAAACATAGACACAAGTTAATGAAGCCTACGGATTGCAATGTAAAAGAGAGTCCACCAAATTGCAAGAATACCATTCCACCAAGTATCGCACCCAATCCAGCTCCCAATGTGTTAAAGCCATAAATACGTGCGTGTACTTTATTAACTTTTTTCAATGAACTCGGCAAACTGGTTGTTAATAATGGAATGGTTCCACCCATTAAAAAAGCAGGGAACAGGATAAGAAGATTGGAAGACAAAAAATCCGAAAGAATAGTGCTCGGCCACAAACTGTGAATTTTCTGTGCATACTCGTATATAAAAGGAAACAACAAGCACCACAAAGCTATTAAAAATTCACATAAAATATAATAATAAGTCGCAGTAAAACTATATTTTAAATTCTGTGACCATCTACCCCATGAATAATAACCCAATGAAAGACCTAATAAGAAAGTGCCTACACACAGGGCTTGAGCTAGGGCATCGGCTCCAATCAAGTGTGATAAATATCGGCTCCATATAATTTGCATGACAAGCGCAGTTGCGCCACCAATAAAAGAGCAAAAATAAAAAAACACTATTTTTTTTTCAATTTTAAATTTCATCTAATAATTTCGATTTTAAACTTTTAATTAGCTTGCAGAGTAAGCAAGCAATAGTCAAATCATAATCTATTGAAATTTCTTACAATTTTCCCATTTTTTAACTAGAAAGTCTCTTGTTCCTCTTTTACCTTCATCTTTATAGTATTTAATTTCAAAGCTACTAGGTTTAAAAGTAGAATCAGACATTTTAATTGTGTATTCGAATATGTAATGATTTTTGCTTTCTGGAGTAAATAAAAGGAAGATGAAGAAGACTTCTGGACTAATAAGGGAATTTTATCTGCTGAATTGTTTATGACTAAATACAAAGTTTGATTAGGGAAGACATAAATTGTATTTTCAGGCTTATCGGTATTAATTCCAACTTATGGCTTTTACCAAAGTGCTCATTTTATGCCATTTATTTGAATATTTTTGCTACATTGATTTTTGAGGTAAAGTTTTAAAAAAAATTCCAATTTTTCATACCTTATATGCAAATGCTATAAAACCAAAAGCTAAGCCATGCAGGCTGAAGGAGAGTGAAAATGCTAAAGTGGGCGCTAATATTTTTTATTATATCCCTTATTGCTGGAGTGTTCGGTTTTACTGGAATTTCGGCAGCGACTGCAGGAATTGCTAAAATATTATTTTACATTTTCTTAGTCTTATTTGTGATTGCACTACTGATTGGTCTAGGTGTTATAAGAATGATAAAGTAAATAAAGTTACATATAAAATACGAGAAAACAAAAATACACAGAAGTCAGTTGCGCAAACAGCAGATAATGAAACACAACAAGCGACCTCCACAAAACTATCAATCTAAAATGTAGAGGATCTAAACACCATTTGGATCAAGAATTAGAAAAAGCAAAACAACAACACGAGCAAAGGCTAGAGGTAAAGCAAGAAAAAATAGACGCCAAAACTAAGCTCCAAAAATTTAAAGAAAAAGCTATTCACGAAATGGATGAAAATTAAAACAATATAGTTGAACAAAGAGCCGTTGAACTAAGACAGATAAGTTGAAGGAGCACCACTTTGTTATTAAGCTGCAAATTATAAAATTATTATAATAATGTTTTTATGCAACTAATTAGTGATTTTTCAAGCTTAGATTTTATGTCGCTTTCAGATTTCCAGAGTTCTATTTTATGTAATATACGTAGAGTTTTTTTCAATTTTTTACAGTTGGTGAGATAATAAGCAACCATTCTGGGCATTAACATAGATTTACGAAGTCCAGTCCAGGGTTGACATCACTTTCTATTCAGCCAAAAATTCTATAAATAAAAGAGGAGATGCCATGAGTTTAGAAGTTAAAAGAGCTATTAAGAATTTTGAAGATAATTTATTTGCCAGTTGTCGCGATCAAATTGTTTCTAAATTTGGCTACGACATAGAGATCGATTTTAATTGGGATTCATTTCAAAACAAAGACTCGATTGCAATGTTGGAACATGGGTTTTTTGGTAAATTTCTAGATGATATGGAAAATATTTGTTCAGATGATTTGGGCAAGGAAGCTCTTAAAAATGGATTGACAAAAATCGTTGTTGCTGAAGGTACTAAAGATGTGAAGTTTGACAAAGAAACAAAAACTTTATTTGTTACAGCAAACTTTGGAGGATCTTCCTCGGAATATCCTAGCTTTGGTGAGTATCGAACTGCCATTGAACCGCATCTCTAGAGAGGCTATAGGTTGATGGCATTACCTAAAAATCTTTTACCAAAACATACGCAAAAGTTTAGCATTGAGACCCTACTAGAG
>JAGRAE010000006.1 GCA_020435005.1 Bdellovibrionales bacterium | reverse complement strand
TGCCGTTGAGAAGCTAGGTCGTGGATAAGATAAACCACTATTAGAATCAAACCACTGCACAAAAAGTACACAATGGAGAGCCCTTACAGCAAAAGTTCCTACAATTTGATGGAGAAGCCTATCCCTACTCCAAAATATTTAAAACAAAGTAGACAAATTATTTTGACAGTTGACATTGCTCCTGTGTGAAAAAACACTTGTCAGTTAACCCACGCACTGCTTCACCTAAGTCAGAACTACTAAATCTTAATCATCTCGGCTAGATTAATGATATGTTAGAAATCCAACATTTAGAAAGTCCACAAGATTGGCAAAAGATCATTCCTAATTTTAATCCACAAACAGACACTTGGATAGTCGCTGATTTAAAGGCAAAACTAGAAGTCCAACAGAAGCTCTTTAAGAAGTATAACTTTCTTCCTGAAGAAGCCAATCTCCGCGCATCTGAAATGTGGTTGCATATTTATAAAAGATTGGGTTTAGAAACTCAAATTATCACACTCAACTTTGCCAAAGTGTACTTGACGGAACAATTGGAGCAAGAAGAAGAGCATTGGTTAAAAGTGCCGGGTGCTCATAAAACATTACTTGAGTATATAAAACAACTATTCCCACTCATCATTTATCCTCATTCGGAAGAATTAATGGGGGCTTGGTGGAGAGAAAATAATGGCTCACTTCTTCGTTGGGGGCGCTGGTTTTACTATGCCCAAAAATATGTTCAAAAATTCTTAGATCAAGGGTGGATTTTACCCACGTGGATACCCTACATCCTTTTTAATGATCATCTACACCAAATCAATTGGGATAGAAAAATAATTATAGATTTAGGCTCACAATTAACTCAAACTGAAGCTTTGTTATTTAGACAACTTAGCGAATCCACAGATGTAACTGTAATGACACCTAAAAAGATTTCCCAAGGTGAATTTTTTAATATTGACAGAAACTATTCACGACTATTTGATTCTAAAAAGATTGTAACTGATAAAAGCAGCAGTTATGAAAATGTAACTTTTAAGCGATTTACTACATCTTTAGGTGAGGTTAAAGATTTATCAGCACAAGTTAGAGAGTGGATACAGCAAGGTTTTAAACCGAGTGAAATTACAGTTTCTGCACCTGATATAGAATATTACTGGCCAGTTTTATCAGCTTATTTCGAAATTGAAAATATACCTGTTCAAAAGAGCAAGGTCGTTAGGGCTCAGAGTTTTTTGCCAATAATGGCTTGGCTTGCAAGATTAAAAATTGAACTTGGAAAAATAAGTAGCGAAGACATAGAGCTAGATATTTTTTCTGATTTTCATCAAATTCAAGATGTATCGCATCTTGAATTCAAAAAATTATACAGTTTGATTTTAGATGACAATCAGATTCATCGCTTAAAAGAAGTTAGTCACAGATACAAATTTAGTATGGATTCTAAAACACCCATCAATTTAGATCAATTTTTACTTTGGGCAATAAGACATTTGCGAGAATTTAAAAACACTCAGCCCCTAGAATCTCTTCTTAGGACATTATTACAAGACAATTTGCAAAACATAAAGTTAAAGCCAACTTCCTGGTTGAGATGTTTAGAAGATGCGGCGGCAAAGACAGAGATCTCTGTATGCGAAGAGCAATTTGAAGGTGTTTTTGTAGAAAACCTTAGATCAGCTCGGCACTTAAACACACCATGTTTGTATGTATTTGGTTTAAGTGAGTCTCAAGTTAAGTCTGTTAAGATGATGGGCTTAAAAGCTTCAGAAGTATTGTCTATTGAAAACGATTTAGGCTTTGTCCTCGATTTGCCAGAGAGTCAAGAGTTAGAATTCGATGCAGATTGGCTCTTACAGAGTCAGTGTACAAACATTATAGCAAGCTTTTCTGAAACCAATTTTGCAGGTGAAATAGATGCAGCATCGATGATATGGCTAAAGCCAGTTAAACAAAAAACTGAAAAGTATGATATTGTAGATTTACCAAAGCTTTCATATTGGGACTTTCTACAAAAAAAATTGACTACAATTCACAACAGTAAGAAGGCTCAATTTATTGATAGAGACTTGGGAAAAGTGACTTTGCCTTCACAAAAGTTGAATAAAATATCGGCTTTATCTGTAAGCCGTTTGGAAAAGTATAGTCAGTGTCCTTTTGTGTTTATGTCAGAAAGCTTATTTAAATTGAGGGATCCTCAAATATTAGATTTAGATTTAGATCCGATGGCTTTTGGACAGTTTATGCATAAAGTTTTTCAATATACAATTAGCGAACCTTTCAAGGGTGACTGGACTGATCCCGAATTGATGGAAGTTTTTGAGAAATCTAAACAAGATGTTAAATTACCATTATTTGATGAGAAAACATGGTTTCGCATTCAAAGAATGATGTTAAAGATTATAAAACAATTCATAAATTTTGAAACTGATTGGAGAAAAACTTACCCACAAACAAAAACAATTGGCAGGGAGGTTGAATTAAAATCTTGCTGGGACCAGAATCTAAAAGATTTTATAGAATTAAATGATGAAAAGGGTATAGTTTTCAGAGGATCTATTGACCGTATTGATGTAGATGAAGAAAATTATGCAGTCGTTCTGGATTATAAAAGTTCAAAGAATCAACTCAGTAATTATAATAATTGGCTTGAGAATGACCAAATTCAACTAAGCATTTATGCCTATCTTGTAGAAAAAGGTTTTACAGGTCTGGGAAAGCCGCTCAAAGTTTTTGGTATGGGTTACATTGCAGCCAAAGATTGTGAACGCAATAAGGGATTGTGGTGTGAAGAGGCAGATAATAAATTGTTTACAATTAATAATCGCTCTAGAAATTCAATGACAAAACAAGAATTATCTATTTACTGGGAAAAAGTTAAAAATAGGGTTTATGAATTAGTAGAAAAAATTAGTGAAGGTGAATTTCAACCCCTACCTAAAGATATTAAAGAGTGTGGAAAATGCAATTGGAGAAAAATATGTCGAGCCCCACATTTGAACTAGACAGTAAAATTGTACGTGCTGGCGCTGGTGCTGGTAAAACAACTCAGTTGACTCAAAATATATATGACATAGCCACAAACTATAAAAAAACACATGACAAGTGGCCAAGGCTTGTTGTTACTACTTTTACCCGTAAAGCAACTCAAGAATTAAAAGAAAGATTAATTGTTAAAGCTTGTGATGAGAAAAATGATGGGTTTTTAGAGTATGTCGATTCGGGAGCCAACATTCATATTTCAACTATTCATGGAGTTTTAAATTTATTTTTGCGCAATTATGGTCATATATTAGGATGGGATAATTCTTTTCAAATTATTAATAAACGCGAAGCTAATATATTAGCAAAGACTATAATTAAGGAGATGGATTCTAACTCAGAATGGGAGTTTTGGTTGGAGCACTTCTCATATTCTGATTTAACGGGATTACTTTTGAATTACTATGAAATCAGTTGTCGACTCCCAGAAGCAATAGCTATAGATGAAAAACATCTGAGAGAATTAGTAAAAAAATACTTGAAAGCACAACAGCAAGAACTTAGAAGCCTGGCTGAATTAATCATAAGTCATATCCAAAATGAAAAATGGCTCAAGTGGGCCGATTACTTATTGAAGGTGCCAGAAAATGATATTCTAGATTATTTGTCGGCTTTTGGTAGGCGGCCCAGTAAAACAAAAGATATAGATGAAGAGTTTAATGAATCTTTTAAGACTCGTTATGAAAGAGTTAAAAAGAATTTAGAAAAGTCAGGACTTCTACTTGATGAGGTTGCTGGAGCAGCTAATTTTTTCAATAAATTCGAACTTTTAGCAAAAAAATTTGTAAACAAATATTTAGAATATAAAAAGAAATTATCAAAATTAGAAATGCAAGATTTGGAGCTGATATCTCATTTAATCTTAAACCAAGAGTCTAGTTTGGGTGAAGCATTTGCTCAAGAGTGGGATTATTGGTTAATAGATGAGTATCAAGATACAAGCCCATTGCAAGAAGCACTATTAAAGAAGTTAATAGGCAAGAGCCCGAGTTATATCGTTGGCGATCCTCAGCAGAGTATTTATTTGTTTCGAGGTGCGCGTAGTGAAGTTTTCGCCAGAAAAGAGCAAGAGTTAATTAATAAGAGAGAGCGACTTTCAAAAAACTACCGATCTTACTCTGAACTTCTGTCTTTTATTAATGATTTGTTTAGTCATTTTGAGCAATCTTTTATGAAAATGGATTTTAGTCATCGCTATGGGGAACCTCAAGAAGAGAGAGTGGTGGCAAAGTTTTACAATGGTAATGACAAAAAATTTGTGGCCAAAGAAGTATTAGGTTTAATGCAGCAAGGAATTTCGCCGGAAAAAATATGTGTGTTATCCCGTAAAAATAAACCATTAATGGATATGGCATTTTTTTTAAACTCATTAAGTCTTCCAACACATGTCCACGCCTCTGGTGGCTTTTTTCAGCGTAGAGAGATTTTGGACGTATTATCTCTTGTGCGTTTTTTAGTAAATACAAGCGATAATGAAAATCTTGTTGGTTTGTTGCGTTCACCCTGGTTAGCTATTGAAGACTCTAAAATTATTGAATGGACTGTAGAGTGGAAACATTGGAGTTGTTCATTGTGGCAACATTTAAAATACATAAAAGCTTCTGTAGTTGAAATTTTGGAAGAGCTACTTGAAAAAAGTGAAAAATGGGGGGTTTATACTACAACAGAAATTTGTCTAAAAGATTGGGGAGTGATTACTTACTCACACTATCATGATGCATCTGGAAGAAGAGAATCAAATATTTGGAAGTTGTTTACACAATGGCATGAACAAGAGAAAAAACCAGGATTTAATATTTTCAATTTTTTAAATCAAACTCAACTTGATCTGAGTGAGAGTGAAGGAGCGGAAGAAGCCGATGCTGTTGCAGCATTAGAACCAAATTGTATAAATTTGATGACCATTCATGCTTCGAAAGGTTTGCAATTTGAATATGTTTTTATAATTGAAGCTGGTAAAAAGCCACAATTGAGCAATGGAGCTCAAGAGAATAATAAAATTCATTTAGATGAAAACCATAATTTTTGGTCATTTGCTGTACCAACACAAGAAGCCGGTAAAAAGGAAAAGACTGTTTTAGATCACATGTGCATAGAAAGTATTATAGAACAAGAGTTAAGAGAATCTGATCGATTGTTTTATGTAGCTGTTACTCGGGCTGTTAAAAATATATACATTTCATGGGAAGGCAAATATGATGAAAATTCTTGGCTAGGACGATGTCGATTTCCTCTGCAATTAGGAACCCACCAGAAAAAAGGTTACGTTTATTCTTATACAAATGATGATATTTCTGATGATTTGGAGAAGTGGCAGTTTGCTGAGAGCCAAGTGGAGGAAGTTTCGCCATTAAAAATTGAAAAGTCTATGAGTAAAAGACTTCAAAAAATCTCTGTTACTCGGTTTTTGGATGGACTTCACGCTAATGCTGGTTCTGACAAATTTAAATTAACAGAAAATTCAGCAATGTATGAGGGTGCAAAAACTGCCCAGTTAGGTTCAGATATACACAACTTGCTTGAAAAAGCACGATATATTAAAAATTGGCAAGCCGAAGATTACATTTTAACTCACTTTACTGAAACAGATAGTGAAAAAATACTCAAAGCTTACAATTGGGTTAAAGCAATTGATCAACCTCCAATGTTAAATTTGTTGCAAGAAGGATTTGTTGAGTGGGGGTTTCAATGGGTAAAAAATAATTCTATATTTGAGGGGCAAATTGATCTTTGGGGCACTATTAATGATACAACTTGGTTAATTGACTATAAGTCAGGTTCAAGCAAGTACACCGAAAAAGCTATGAAGCAATTAGACATTTATTGTTTTCCTTTGTACGAATTGGGCTGTAGATATATTAAAAAAGCGGTCATTTTTCCAATTGAGGAAAAAGTAATTATAGTAGACGCTTTTAGTTTATCTGAATTGAATGAAAGGTACTTTCAAAAATGAAAATTAATAATAATTCTTTTGATTTTTCTGGGATTACTATCTCTTTATTATGTATTTTCCACTGTATTTTTTTGCCTCTTATATTAAGTTTTTTACCAACAATTGGTCTTACGTGGATGGTACATAATCCTGTGATTCATTTTGGCTTTTACATACTTATGATAGCTTTTGCTCTATTGGCGTTTATTTACAAATATAGACAACATCATTCAATGGCTCCTATAAAATGGTTAGTTTCTGGTATCTTATTGGTGGGAATAGGTCATTTTATTTTATTAGATCACTCACAAATGAATCACTCAGAGATAAATCATAGTATTATGCATAACCATCACGCTCAACATGAACATCAAATAAATAATACATCCTTAATGGCGAGTTCATCTCAATTTAATCTACAGTTATCAACTATTGTTGCTGTTATTGGTAGTCTTTTACTTATTAGAGGTCACTTCTTAAATTTGAAGAAGGCGAGTTGCTGTCTTTAAAATCTAAATGTTGATGAGCCCAAAGAGCTAGTTAAAATAATAACGCACTTTCCTGATTCAATACTAGTCATTGGAACATTAAATCGAGCTACGTATCCCTTGCTAAATCTTGTATAATGCGGGAAAAGATTTTGTGTTTGTACAAGATTTTTATCGAACTTACTGATCTCTGCTTCATATCTTTGACCATTTACCTCTAAAACCACTTTCCACATGGAGTTGCCCTTATTAAGGTCATTATGGGCCACCGTTGGTGTAAACATACTTATAAAAAATTCTGAGGTAGAAGATAATTTTTGAAGAGCTTTTTCTCTTTCACTTTGGGCTTTGCCGCTGCTCCATTGCAAAAAATAACCTTCTCGTTGTAGTAGGGCTTCTGTGACAACAGTGCCAATCATGGTTATAGATACGTCGTACTCATTATAGAATCCACTATACTTTTTATCGTTTAGTGTATATTGATTCATAATCTTTTTATATTCGTCATCTGGTATTTTTTTAAAAACTTGCTCTAAATCTGCATTCACTGGCTGAGAACTACAGCGTAAATTAAAAATAGAAATATATAAAAGTGAAACTATAAGAAACAATTTCTTCACGGAGTTTTCTCCTTTTCACTAGGCTTTATAAACTTTAGTAAAAAACTTTGTAAATCACGAATGGCAATTTGACGATCTAAATCATTATATATTTCATGAAGACTTTCATCGTAAATCTGCAATTTTTTAAATGTACTACTGCAATTTTCATAAAATCTAATGCCTGTTGATGAGTTGCAGATTCTATCATTGCCAGCCACCTGCATTAGTAGTGGAAGATCGAAGTCCGTCTCATTATTTTTAATAAATTCAATGGCGTTTAGCATTCCTAAAAATAAACGAGGAGATATTTTATCATGTCTTAATGGATCTGATTCATAGCTTTTGATCTTCGCTGGGTCTCTTACAAGATCTTCATATCTTAACTCATTCCACAAAGTCATATTGGGTAACCATTGTGAAGTCAGCTTAGCTAATTTTTCTTTCCATGCCGGAACATCCACTTTTAAACCAAAACAGGGTGCACTAAAAACAACAGCATTTATATCTGTTATGCTATATTGGAGAATTGTTTTTGCCGTAATCAAGCCGCCTAAGGAATGTCCAAAAAGAAAGAATGGCTTGTCGTTTTGATAATTTTTTTGACAATGCTCAATAAAAAGTAACAAATCTTGAGAAAAGATATCAAAATCTTCAATAACCCCTCGTGCACCTTCCGTTCGACCGTGTCCTCTTAGATCATAGGCAATAACATTGTAATTTAATTTATTTAGATCTTCAGCGAGTTCTTTGTAACATTCAGAATGTTCAGCCAAGCCATGTGTAATAAGGATTGTTGCCACTGGATTTGGGATTCTCCACATGTTGTAGAAGATTTCTGCATGTTGATAACCATGAAATGTAGACTCGTATTGTTCACTCACTGTTAAAATATACCTCGAATTCGTTGACCGAATCAATCTAACATAATGTAATGATTGTTGGAATGAAAAGCTTTTTAGTTATTTTTTTATATATTTTTTGTTTTACTCAAGTTTTATGGGCTCAAAACAATGAAAATGACCCCTACAACGCCAGCTATGAGTTTGGAGCTCAGATAGGAAACGTCTTGCCCAACCAAGTTCCAGGTGCTTCAGAAATCCAACCTCAATGGGGTTTGAGAATGGGCTTTGGCATAGGTGGTGCTGGAACCATCGAATTTACTGCAAATGCTGGAAATGGAGAGGGTGTAAAGTGGAAGCAACTCAGCGTAAGTGCGCGTATGGATATGGCAATAGAAGAATTAGTGGGTATAGTCTACATTGGCGGAGATGTGACTAATTATGAAACCTTAACTCAAGAGGCTAAGTCGTTTGGGGGGGGACACGTTGGTGGTGGAGTCTTAAGTATTATATCGAGAGATCTTTGGTTTCGTTTAGATATGAAGTTTAATATAAACCCTGGGACATCTTTATTTATTGGAGGCGGTTTTACTTTCCGTTTTGGTGAATCAGGAGGAAGTTAGGTTTTGTTTAAATATAAAATTGTATCCTCGGCTTGATTTAGTTTGTTGGGATAATCTAAATTGAAATGAATGCCTCTGGACTCTTTGCGCCTCAGAGCGCAATCAACAGTTAAATCAGCTACCGTCGTAATATTTCTTAATTCAATAATATCTGGATGAATATGAAAATTTTGATAATACTCTTTGGCTTCGTCAATTATATTTTTTAAACGCGACTTTGCCCGATGTAATCGTTTATCAGTTCTTACAATTCCGACATAATTCCACATTATTCGTCGAACTTCATCCCAAAGATGATTAATAACAGATAGCTCGTCTTCATTTTTATGTTTATTTTGAGGAAATGCAGGTAAGTCAAAATTAGTTGTAGTAGAAACATCTACTTCTTTTTGTGAGGCATTGTAAGAATAGGCTAAACATTCAAGTAAAGAATTTGAAGCTAAGCGATTGGCTCCATGTAAACCTGTAAATGCAGTTTCGCCGAGGGCAAAAAGCCCCTTTAAGTCTGTTTGTCCATGGGAATCAGCTAAAATTCCACCACATAAATAATGGGCAGCCGGAACAACAGGTATGGGTTCTTGGTCGATTTTTATACCTAATTCTAAACATTTTTTATAGATATTGGGGAATCGTTTGAGTAAAAATTCTTGCGAAAAAAGAGTGGTATTTAAATAGACACATTCTTTGCCTGATTTTTTTAGCTCAGCATCAATAGCTCTTGCGACTATATCTCGGGGAGCTAGATCGCCCAATTTGTGGTACTTTTGTGTAAAATTATCTCCATTGTGATTTATAAGTTGAGCTCCTTCACCCCGTATGGCTTCAGAAATTAAAAAATTTCTTTCATTAGCATGGTAAAGGCAAGTAGGGTGAAATTGCATGAATTCTAAATTCGCTATGCGACACCCAGCTCTCCAGGCCATGGCAATGCCATCACCTGTCGCACCACTCCAATTTGAAGTATATAAATATGTTTTACCAGCTCCACCAGTGGCTAGAACTACTTGATTGGATTTCAATGTTTTTACTTGTGAAGCATAAATGTCTAAAACATAAACACCTAAGCATTGGTTTTGTGTAACAGGTTTTTTTGTGACTTGAGTTTTAGTAATTAAATCAATGGCTATATGGTTTTCAAGAACTTCTATGTTTGGGTGTTCAATGACTCGATTTAGTAAACTCTTATGAATAGCAGCTCCGGTCATGTCATCAACATGCAATATACGTCGAGTGCTATGTCCGCCTTCTTTATGCAGTGACCTTTGATTTTGGTTTTGAGTAAAATGTACGCCGAGGTTTTCTAGTTCCTGGATAAGCATTGGGCCCATATGGACAACTTGGTTAACTACATCCTCATGGCACAAACCAGCACCGGCAGATAAGGTATCTTCTATATGTCGTTCGAAACTATCTTCTTCAGCTATGGCCGCAGCTATTCCCCCTTGAGCCATTAATGAATTTCCCTTAGTTAATTGAGTTTTTGAGATGAGGATAACAGGATGTTTATCAGCGGTTCTAAGAGAATAGTACAAACCAGCGATTCCCGAACCAATAACAATAATGCAATTTTGCGTTTTAGATGGCATAAAAGGTTTTTACTCGTTGAAGTGACTGTTAGTGAACATTTTATGTTAAATCTTAAGGATTATAATGCGGCAAGCTATCAGCTTTTTCAGCATAAAATAGAAATCCATTCTTGATCCGGTTAGTCGAATAAAACTATAATGAGTTCGGGAGTTTAATATTTATCTTTCCATGGAAGGTTTTAATTGTGAATTTTAGATACCGCCTGTTATTCCCGATTGTATCAACAGTAATCTTGGCCTGCCTTGTGTCCTTTTGGCTATTAACTCAAGGAGTCAGTCAAAAGGAGGGAAAGCAACTTGAAGATTTAACATTAAGTGAAGCCACAGCTATCAGCCAAAGTTTAGGCTTTTATACCGATGAAATAAAAAAAGCCCTTATACATGCAAATATAAACTCTGGACCTCTTGAAATGGGTCCATTTTTAGCCATTGCTAAGCTAAAATTTCAAGAAGGAAAGTACATAGTCGATAACTTCCAAAGTCGAAGTTCAAATATCAAAGAAAAAAGCTTAAGTAGTGAATTATCAAACCTACCCTTTGCTAGAATTGAAACAAATGATTCATTAGCTTTTCAAAGTATAAAAGTAGCTAAAGCAAAAAGTTATTTACTGGTTCTTTTGAAGTCTAAAGGTTTTATTTTAACAGGTTTTCTCAAGTTAAATGATCTGGCCTCATTATTAGATGCAAAACAAACTGAAGATCATAATGTTTTTGTTCTAGCCAATAAGGTAAATGCTATAGTTCACCCAGAAAAAAAGTATCTAGGGGCTAACGTTGATACTCATCCAATAAGTCAATTAGCATTGAGTAGTAAACATATATCTGGAGTCGACACAAAAACGATCGAAAACAGCTATAAGTTAATTATGAGTTTTGAAACTGTGGAAAATACCAATTTAACGGTGGGAGTGGTTCACAAAATAAAATTTGGTAACTACTGGGCTTACATAAATTGGACAGAGTTATTAATGGCTGGTTTTATATTGGTTGTAGCCATGTTTTTATTCACAACTATTACTTTATTTCCTCTTGAAAAATCATTGGCTTTTATTAGAAATTCTTTAAATCAACTAATACGTGGTGAACCGTTGACTCCACCTGAAGAGCATATGAAAGAAGTTTTACAAATGGTACCTATTTTTGAAACTTTACAAAATAAATTGGAAGAAATAGAAGAGTCTCATCATGTAATTGAACAAGTTGATTCTACCAAGAAGGACGTTCCTTTCAAAATAGTAAATGAAACTGAAAAGTATGAAATGTATAAAAACTTTAGCCTAAACCTTACAAAAGTATTGGCTAAACCCTTAAGTGCTTTATTGGGGCACTTGCAAATGGCTAAAGCGGGTATAGATCAACAAGCTGTCAATAATTGTATAGATAAAGCACAGGCAGAGACTCGCAAGGCTCGAAGTATTTTGGATGATTTACATTCCGCTGTGAAAGTAGGAGATGTAATATTTAAGCCAATATTATTTGAAGATGTAATCTCAGATTTATTGAGAGAGAGTGTTAATACTTTTAATGAAAAAGGCATACGTATTCATAAAAACTTAAAATCAAAGAAATATATTCAAAGCCAACAAATCCATTTAGAAAAAGCGCTGTCTTTAATTATCCAGTTTTTGGTTAATAATTTCTCAGAGCAAATTCAAAGAGATTTGTACTTTACATCAACTGACAACCATAATGAACTTACTTTAAAAATTGTTTCAAACAGTGAGAATCTGTCAGCTGATAAAGTTAAAAATTTAATTGAACCCTTTAAAACTGAAATTGATGGTGTTGAAGATATCATGTCACTATCAATTGCTAATATATTAACGAAGCGTTTAGAAGGTAATCTATTAGTTACAGATAACTCAGATGGAGGTGTATGTATTGAAATGTTTTTGCCTACGGCCACTGAGCATGAAATCCAAGAATATTTGGATTCTAAAAACACTCAAGACACACAACTAGTAGATATTTCTAAGGATGAACTAACAGAAGTGTTAGACCAAGAATCACTAAAGTCCACAGATCTTGATGTCATTTCTGAATTTAATCATAAAGAGCAAGATGAAATGAACCAAGATAGTTTTATCGGTTTTGAAACTGATGAAGAAGACTTGTTTCAAATTAAGAGACAGGATCAAGATATTCCTGCTCAATTAACCAAGGGCGAAGAGGAAATAGATTTAGACCATGACCAAGATGAGACTCAAGTGGTAACTCGAGAAGAAGACCAAGATGAGGATGATTTTGTAATGGTTAAACCACCTAAAGCCTCAGATCTTTCAAAAACAAAAATAGTTGTTGAACCTTATGCCTCAGAAACATTAGCGACTTTAGCGGATAAGCTTCCCTTAAATGATGAAGATATTGACTTGCCTGAAGTTCCCCAAAATACAAATTATTTATCTGCAGAAAAAGAGACACCTATTGATGATTTAGTGGTAACCATTCGCAAACCCAAATTGCGGGGTGACAATTGAGAATCCAACAGTATAGACCTTCTTTTGTTGTCCATATCGTTGATTCACAAAATGAACGATGTGAAAAGGTTTTTGAGACGTTTAAAAAAACTGGTTATTCAACAAGCAAGTTTAATTCTTCAGAAATTTTGATCGAAGAAGTTAAAGCGAATCCGCCTCATATTGTTTTAGTCGAACAAGACACTTTAATTGTTTATGGAGAGTCCTTTATTGATGATCTCATAAATCTTTTGCCAGAAGTTCATATCATCATTTATGCCGAACAGTATGAATTGTTCTCAACTAGTCAGTTTATTAGTCGAGGGGTTTATGATTGTGTTGCCTATCATGAAGATAATTTAGAATTTTTAGTTAGAGCTGCTGATAGAGCTGCTGAATGTGATTACTACATTTACATGAATGAGCAGTTGAAGTCCCGAAGCTTAAGAAGCGAAGGTGTAAATGGCCAGAACGAAATATCATTATTTGATATATGGTTGAGTCAATTAAACGAAAAAAGAAATCTTAAAGAAGTAATAGATTGCTTCTTATCAGAGGCATCAAGATATTTATCAAAAAAAGAAATTGTTTATTTTAAATACATTCCCTCTCATCAATCCTTAGTGGCTTCTCAAAGTGTTGTCACAGACATTGAAAAAGTGAGAGGATTAGGAATTGAACTAACAAAAGAGGAGCGTAGTTTTAATATTGACTCATTAAGAGATCCTCTAAAATTAAAAGGTCTTGAACGTTTAATTAATAAAGCTCTGAATGTAAAAGAATTTGCTGCTTTTCCATTAATAGTTCAAGGCATACCCGAGGGAATATTTGTTGTTTTAAATGTTGGCAAAGAACTAGAAAAAGAGGCTTATATTAAATCATGTTTAAAGTCTTTATCTTTAAAAGTTAGTCAAATTAACTTAATAAAAAAACTTCATAGTGTTTCAATTCATGATGATAAAACAAGAGTTTTAAATCGTGACAATTTTATAGATACTTTAAAAAGAGAGATTTCAAGGTCGCGCCGTATCACTTTGCCAATAACACTTGTATTGCTAACTATCGATGATCATGAATTGATTCAAGAGAATCTAAACCAATATGAACAAGATTTACTTTTAAAAATGTGTGCCACTATTTTAAGACGACATAGTCGAGTTAATGACGTTATTGGCCGTTTAGATAGATATTCTTTTGGAATAATATTACCTCATACAGGTAAACTTGGTGGCGCAATTAAAGCTGAGAGAATGAGAAGGATTTTTGAGTCTGCAGATTTTTCGAAAGTGATTCCCAGTCATAAGAACTTGACAATTTCAGTCGGTGTCAGTGAGTATCCTTCACATAGTAGAAGTTATGAAGACATTTTAAAAACGGCTGATGAAGCAATTTTTGAGGTTAAAAAAACGGGAAGTAATAAGGTATGTTTAGCATCTGCTCCAGATGGTTTCATTCCTGATTTTATATTAGATGGCTCAAAACTATAAATGATAAGAAATACTTTTGCAGAAATTAATTTATCGAATCTAAGGCACAATTTTAAAACTTTAAGAGCTCTTGCACCAAACAATACATTTTTCTGTCCTATGATTAAGTCTTCAGCCTATGGTCATGGTGATGTTCAAGTTGCACGTTCGCTGATTAAAGAAGGAGCTAATGTATTCGGTGTTGCTTTGATGGAAGAAGCCATAATGTTAAGAGAGTCAGGTATTATAGAACCAATATTGGTATTTGGCCCTTTTAATCAAGAAGCAATATCTTATGTGAATGAATATAAGTTGATACCAGTGGTAAGTGTTTGGGAACAATTGCTAACAATAGTAAAAAGTCAGACACCCATGCCTATACATCTAAAGCTAAATACAGGTATGAATCGTTTAGGTTTAGATGAGGTTCATCTGAGTGAGCTAATTGATTTATTGAATCAAAATCAACAAATAAAAGTGCTTGGGCTTTGTTCTCATTTAGCAGAGGCAGAGGATTTTTTTAAAGAAAGTTCATTCACACAAATGCAAATTCAAAAGTTCGAGAAATTTATAAAAATATTAAATATAGATATTAAAAATATTCATTTGTTTAACAGTTCAGGGTTAATTGCAAATTCAATAGACAATCGATTTCCTTTTGGTTCCCGTCCAGGTATTTCCTTGTATGGAGTTAAACCTCATTTAAAATCTTTAAATGAAAACCAAAGTCAACAATGGGAATCTATTAATTTAAAACCTGTAATGACCCTTAAGTCTGAAGTAATTGCGTATCATAACATCTCTAAAGGTGAAAAAGTTTCCTATGGGGGGCATTGGATTGCGCCGCGCAATTCGATTATAGGAGTAATTCCCATTGGTTATGGTGACGGTTATCATAGGTTGTTTTCACAAAAGGGTGTTATATTGTACCGGGGAAAACGTGTTCCTGTAGTTGGAACTGTATGCATGGATTATACTATGGTAGACCTTACTGATGCTTTACAGGGATCGGCAGGAAAGTGGCAAGAAGAGGTGGTTTTGTTTGGTGAAATGGAAGGGCAGTTTTTAGCAGTTGAGGAAATTGCTAAGTTAGCTTCAACTATTTCTTATGAATTATTAACGGGTATAGGCAAAAGAGTTCCACGAAATTATGTTGAATAATTATTTAGAAAAAAGAGAGAAGTTTAATAAGGCATTGGATAACATTGCCTTAAAGTTGTGGAAAGTATTCTATGATTTCTTTATTGAGTGCGGTCGAGTAACTATCTTTTTATATGACTCTCTAAGGTTAATTGGTAGCCAGCCAAAAAGAACAGATGAGATTATCCGTCATATGGAGTTTATTGGTAACAAATCTGTAATGATTATTTTACTAACAGGTAGTTTTACGGGTATGGCGTTGTCTTACCAAATATTTTTGGGGTTTCAGTTAGTTAATGCTACAAATTTAGTGGGTCCGACTGTTGCCTTAGGCATAACTCGTGAGCTAGGACCCGTCTTAACAGGATTAATTGTATCAGCTCGAGCAGGTGGAGCTATGGCGGCTCGATTAGGTACCATGAGAGTGAGTGAACAAATAGATGCTTTAGAAGTTATGGGGGTGGATCCTAAACAATATTTAGTTATGCCTCGTCTTGTGGCCGCTATAATTACAATGCCTTTACTTTGTGGAATTTTTGATTTCGTTGCGATGTTAGGTTCTCATGTTTTGTGCATTCAAGTTTTAGGATTAGACGAAGCCATTTTTTGGGACAAAATTGCTTTATGGATAAACCCAAAAGATATCAATGAAGGGCTTATTAAATCAGCTGTTTTTGGATTAACTTTCGCCACTATCTGTACTCACGCAGGATATTTTACTAAAGGTGGAGCTAAGGGGGTTGGTGAAGCAACAAATACAGGTGTTGTAAACAGTATGGTATTAATAATCATTTTAAATTTTATAATGACCAATCTTATTCGTTTTTATTACACTTTAACGGGAATTTAATTGAATGAAAAAAGAAATGGCCATCGAAATAAAAGATCTTAAAAAGTCATTTGATGGTGGTCATGAGTTTGTACTTAACGGTATTGATCTTCAAATTCCCAGAGGAAGTTTAACAGTTATTATTGGTTACTCGGGAACAGGAAAAAGTGTTCTTTTGAAACATATGTTAGGGCTCCTAAAGCCAACATCTGGTGAAGTGAATGTTTTAGGTAAAAATATTTGGCAACTTTCCGAGGATGAACTCGTTAAATTACGATGTAGCTTTGGTGTACTTTTTCAGCATGCTGCATTATTTGATGATTTAACTGTTCTTGAGAATGTGGCTTTTCCCATACATGAACATAGGCGTTATTTACCGACTCGTGAAGTTATCGAAATGGCAGAGAAAAAGTTACACATGTCTGGCTTAGATTCTAAGCATTTTAATAAATTACCTGGAGAGTTATCTGGAGGTATGAGAAAAAGAGCAGGTTTAGCAAGAGCACTAGCCCTTGATCCAGATATTTTGTTATATGATGAACCAACAACGGGATTAGATCCCATTTTAACAGAAATGGTGGATAATTTGATACAAGAAACCCATAAAAAGCATACAGGGTCCACTACAATTGTGGTTTCACATGATTTAATGGCAGCTTTTCGCATTGGTGAAAATGTAGTTATGTTAGATAAGGGCAAAGTTTTATTGCAGGGGACTCCAGACGACTTTTTAAACTCTGATTTGGAGCTAGTACGTAAATTTGTAGATAAGGGATTGAAAAAACACTAATGTTTACGACACCAGAATTTAAAGTAGGAGTATTAGTAGTAGTTGTGTCAGCCCTCATTGGGGGTATGTCACTTAAAGTTGCAGAAGGCCCAGGTGTATTAGCTGGCAATAAAAAGTTTTGGTTTGAAGTAGAAGACGCTGGCGGCTTAGTTAAAAATTCCGCTGTAAAAATGGCTGGCATAAAAGTGGGTATCATTGATGACATTAAACTAGCCGATGGTAAAGCCCGCGTACATATCGTTATTGAAGATGAAGTTCCAATGACTACTTCAACCAAGGCCCAACTGAGAGCTGACGGAATATTAGGTGATCGTCACGTTGAGCTTGTTCCAGGAAAATTATCTGATCCTAAAATGGAACAGGGACAAATCAATGCCGATGTTAATCAAGCCTCATTAGATAAAGTCATGGAGCAAGTCGGTGACATTGCTTCTTCACTTAAAGAAGTCTCAAAAGTAATTGAACAGGCCGCGAAGGAAGGAAATCGTGATACTTCTTTGGGAAGAATAATAAACAATATTGAACGACTGACCGAAGATCTCGCGCAAGTAACTGGTGAAAATAAAAAACAAATTAAGGATATCGTTGATCAGGTGGATCGAATAACAAAAACTTTAGACAACTTAATTAACGATGATTCTCCAGAGGGCTTTAAGGCGGCTTGGTCAAATGCCGTAGACAGTTTAAAGCATTTAGATAAAGCTCTAGAAAATGCTGAAGAAATTACAGATAAAATTAATAGTGGCAAAGGAACTATTGGCCGCTTAGTTAATGACGAAGAAACAGTTGATAAGGTGAATACAGCTATTGATAACGTAAATGAGTTTCTTGGTGGCGCAGGAGCTATGGAGACGAGCATAGATTTTCACTCTGAATTTTTAACAGAAGTTGATAAATCTAAATCTTATTTAAATATTAAAATTCAACCAGGTTTAGATCGTTATTATATTGTTGGTATTGTTGATGATCCACGGGGAGTAACAAAAGTTGTAGATACTTCTGTAAATGGAGGAGCTACGTCTACAACTACAACCATAGATAAAAGTAAAATTAAGTTTAATGTTTTATTCGCCAAAAACTTTTGGGATTTTACAGTTAAGGGTGGAATCATGGAAAGCGCTGGTGGAGTGGGATTTGATTACCATTTGTTAAACCATAGATTACGCTTTTCTTTGGAAGCACTTGACTTCGAAGATGTTAATATTCGCGCTTTTGTACGCTATCAAGTACTCAAAGGTATTTATCTTATCGGTGGCGGTGATGATTTGGCTGATGAGGATTTACGTTCCTCATTTATTGGCGCAGGTGTGTTTATCACTAACGAAGATTTAAAAACTTTTGCTTCCAAGATAAGTCTATAATTTATATTAAAAATAAGAGTTTTATAATGGCAATTATTGATAGCTCTTCCTATATAATGAAAAATAATAAAAAAGTGACTATTAGGTCTGCACAGGTTACTGATGCACAAGATTTATTGAACTACATAAAGCTTAATGGCTTTGAACCAGAGTTTAATATTAGGACTGTCGATGAGTTTCATATGACAGTTAAGCAAGAAGAAGAATGGTTAAAAAGTATAATTGAATATAGTGGTGATTTAGGACTAGTTGCAATCTATCAAGAAAAAATCATTGGCTTTCTCGATTTTCATCAAAATCGTCCTATTCGGATGAGGCATAAGGGAGCCTTTGGCATGTCTGTTCACAAAGACTATAGGAATCAAGGTGTGGGTAAAGCTTTATTAGAAGAATTGCTTAAATGGGCTAGAAATCACAAAGATATAGAAATTGTTAATTTAGGTGTATTGAGCTCTAATCCTCGGGCCATTCATTTGTATAAAAAGATTGGGTTTGTTAAAGAAGGTCTTCATAGAAATTATGTGAAGAACATAGATGGTACCTACATAGATGGTATAGACATGAAGTATGATGTTAAATGATAGCTGAGGGCTGTCTGGATCGTGTCAATTTATTGCACCCACCTATAAAGAGTGATATTAAAAACACGAACTTGAATGTCATTACATTTAAATGATTCACTCAACACAATGGAGGCAAATTGTGTTTAAGAATGCATTAGTCAGTGTAGCTAATAAAGAAGGCTTGGTAGAATTTATTAAACCTCTTGCTGAAAAAGGCATGAGAGTGGTTTCAACTGGAGGAACAGCCAAACTTCTCAAAGAAGCGGGAATTAATGTAGTGAAAGTTTCAGAACAAACAGGTTTTGAAGAAGTTATGGATGGCAGAGTCAAAACTTTACATCCGAGAGTGCATATGGCTTTGCTGGCACGTGATTACGTAAAAGAAGATATGGCAACATTAGATAAAATAGATTTACAACCATTTGATTTGGTTGTTGGAAACTTATATGCCTTTGAACAGGCCTTGGCAAAGGGGCTCAATGATCAAGATTTACAGGAGTTTATTGATATCGGTGGACCTTCTTTTTTGAGAGCGGCGGCAAAAAGTTTTTCTCGAATAACTACAGTTTGTGACCCCAAGGATTATCAAGAAATTATAAGTTTAAATGAGATTGGAATAGAAAAACGAAAAGCTTTAGCTTCAAAAGTTTTCTATCATGTTTCGGCCTATGACTCTATGGTCGCACGAGCTTTAAGTTCAGAAGAGAATAATAAATTTAATGAAGAACAAAAGTTTTTCTCATTAGGTGGGGAGTTAGTGCAATCATTGCGATATGGAGAAAACCCTCAGCAAACATCTAACTGGTATCGTGCTTTTGGAGAAAAGGGTTTGCATGAGGCAGAAATTTTACAGGGCAAAGCCTTGTCTTATAATAATCTATTAGATCTAGATGCTGCATTAAATACTCTATTGCAATTTAGCGAACCCACTTGTGTCGCTGTAAAGCACAACAATCCTTGTGGCGTAGCTACAGCAGGTAACTACGAAACAGCTGTAAGCAAGGGGTTGGCTGCAGATCCTGTGAGTGTATTTGGTGGTATTGTTGCAATAAATGGTATCGTTAATGACAGTATGGCAAAAGAGCTATCCAATATATTTTTAGAGTGTATTGTTGCTCCAGACTTTACCGGAGAGGCCCAAAGGATATTAGCAACTAAAAAGAATTTGCGACTACTAAAAGCTGGAGATTTAAGTCAGTGGAAGACAAAATTTGATTTTCGAAGAGTTATGGGCGGTTTCTTGGTTCAAGACACTGACCAAGTTGAGCAAGAATTTTCAGCTGACTGGAAGATAGTTGGTAAAAATCCCAGTGATGAGATAAAAAGTGAAATGCTTTTTGCAATGAAAGTTTGTGCCTCACTAAAGAGTAATGCAATTGCCTTAACCAGTCATGGACAAACCTTGGGTTTGGGTATGGGCCAAGTCAATCGAGTGGATGCTGTTCAACAATCTATTTTGCGTGCTAAGCAGTTTCACTCACAAGCAAAAGAAATTGTATTAGCTAGTGATGCTTTTTTTCCATTTCCCGACTCTATTGAGAAAGCGGCAGCAGCGGGAATTAAGTGGGTTATTCAACCAGGTGGCTCAATAAAAGATGATGATGTCATCAAAGCCGTTGAAAACCATAAAATGGGAATGGTGCTAACAGGCACCCGCCACTTTAAACATTAAAATAAAAAGGTTCCAGCATCTTTTTTTGCGAACTCGTGCGTAAAAATGGATAAATAATACAAAAAATTAGAATATGAATGAATTTTTAATTTAAAAGTAATCTGTTACAGAGAAATATTACTATAGCAAGCGATGTTATCACTAACTAAATCACTTCGATTACCTTGGAGCTTGAGTAATTGCATTGCAATATAATCTCTTCGTGCTCTGTCCTCTTCAAATTCTAAATCTAACATTTTATTTTCAATTTCTTTATCTAGCTGTTGTCGAGCTTTTCTATATTCCTCTTCATTGCATAAGTGAGAATTTGAATTTGAAGCAGCCGCGAAAATTGAGACAACAACAAAATCAGTACTCCACAGGTTAAATTTCTTTTCATAGTTCCTTCCTTTCTCTAATTAATTGATGACGGGTAAATGCCTATGCCACCATTAATAGTTTGATCCCTAAATTTTTGGTAGAGTTGGTCAAATTTTTCTTTTTTATTCATCTTTTTACTAAGCAATAATTGGCCATTAATACTTAAATCTATTGAGCTATTTAAATTTGGTTGGATTTCAACTAAGAATAAACAAGGAGAATTATATTTATCATTTGGAGATGAAATATTAATTAACCTCTTATTAGAATGTACACCGTTAGTTGTCTCTGAAATATCACTGAATCCCAAAGACTTACTTTTGCATATATTCAAAAGTGAATTATGAGAATTATATAAAACTTTAGTTCCATCATATTTTGCTGCTTGAACTGTAATTTCTAATATTTCTTTTTCAGTTAATGGTTCATTACTGGCCACATGTAAAGTTAGTAAAACAGAAGTATCTTTATCTATTTTTGACTGCAAAGGATTAATTGCAATCCTTTGTTCAGGCATTTGTGCAATAAACTCATTGTAATTATCTTGATCATTGTTAATCTTAACTTGTACTTGATTTATATACATCGAGCTAATAGCCTCATCAAAATTGTAAGATGAAGAATGTTTGCTAACCGAGTAGTTTACTGAACATCCAGAAAGAAAGATTACGAATAAAGTTGAAAAACATTTTTTAAACACAAGTGTCTCCCTAAATTATTAGATTAAAATAGATACTTTATAGCCTTTAGCAAGATGAGTGCCTGCATTCACTAGATATTTTTAATTTAAATAAAAGATAAAGTTAAAATATTCGACATATATGAATTATTTCCAATAAAGGGTTTAAATTCAGAATGATTTCACAAGTCGGTCAAACTAAATTATTGTTAATTTAAACCCAATAACTTACTTCCAAAGTCTAGAGTTTTAGACTTTTAGCCAGTCCTTAAAGGTTTGTATGCTAGTTGTAAATAGCCATAAACATTGAGATAATATCATTTTAAGCAAAGTAATTTTGGCAAAGGGATCAACTGTGTCTCAACGTGAAGAAGCACTATGGCTTGTAAAAAGTGGTGGAAGAATACTTGGGCCTTATTCTAAAAGAAAAGTCAGCGAGTTATTAAGAACAAAAGAAGTTGTTCCTCTTGATGAAGTCTGCCTTCCTCGAAAAAGATGGCAATACATCAGAGATCATAAAGAATTTTCACGAGTTATAGAAGAAATTAGAATACAACAGATTAAAGATGCAAGTGACCATACTGAGACTATGGGTGCTCAATTTGACGATATGACAGCCAGTGTGACAGAAGCCTTGCAGAGCGAGTTTAACGATGAGTTAACTGGAGATGTTGAGCCAGTTAACGATGAGCTCACTCAGGATATTCCTATTAAAGTATTACAACAAGAAATGGCGAGAGATGTTTCAGCGACTGGTGTTGTTGAGTCTGGAGGAAATGCAAAACGCTTTGGAACTCAAGCTGAAGCTAAAAAGAATATTAAATCATTTTCAGGTTATATTTGGAAATTCACTTTTGTAACTTTAGCAATAGTGATAGCTCTAATTTCTGCAAATTATTTGATAATAAAACCTTCTAATACAAAGAATAAAAATCAAAATGCTTTAACTATAGCTAATGGTTTTTACACTAATGGAAAGTATAAGGATGCTCTAAAATTCTATAAAAGAGCATACAGTGTTAATACTGATAATAAAGAGCCATATGTGCGATATGGTACCTTACTTATTGCCATTGACAGGGAAACAGTCGAAGGTAAAAGAATTTTAAAAGAATCACTAAATCTTGATCCTGCAAATAAAATTTATGTTTTAACAGGTATTGGATTAGCTAATCTTATTGATAAGGACTATACATTTGCTGAAAAAAACTTTCAAGAGGCTCTAAACATTGATCCTAATAATACATCATCATTAATAAATTTAGGATGGCTGGCTGAAAGAAAAGGAGATTACGAACAAGCCATTAAGCACTATGGCTCAGCAATTATTAAAGGTGCAGATAGAATAGATAATTCAGCACATATTTATTTATCAAAGGCTTTAATCTCAAAATGGAAAAAAAGTGGCAATGTTAAATTTTTAAACGAAGCAAAAAATAATTTACTTACCATTGTTGATCAAAAGTTTGACTACAGACAAGAAGGACTGTTTTTGTTGTCTTATATTTACAGTCAATTAAATAGAGGTGAAGCCTTTTTTGATTCACTGGAAAGAATGTTAGATACTGATCCTAAGCTTACTGAAGATCATGCTCACGATTTAAATGTTTACCATGACGGAATATCTTGGCGAGCTTTATTTAATATGTGTGAAGAAATTTATCAAAGACATAATCAGGAAGCTTCAGTGGTAACAATGAGTGGTTATTGCTCCCTAAGAGCTGATAAGTTAGATATTGCTGAAAATAGATTCACAGAATTGGTTAATATGAGAACCAAAAACCCTTTGCTTCTGGCTCATCAAGCCTTTTATTTACAAAATATGGAGAGAGAAAGTGCTGCAGCCATTACATTGGGTAAAGCAGTAGATGAGAACAAAAAGAGAAAAAAATATAATTTGCCAATTATTTTAGAAGCACAAACCTGTCAGGAGATAGGTGATATTGAATGTGCTATAGAAAAATGGCAAGAGTTATTAAGTCGCGATAGAAATAGCATTCAAGCCAAGTCAAATATAGTTATTTTGAATACTAAAAAAGGAAATTATAAGGGTATGGATGCCATGGCACAAGATGCAAAATCTATTTCACCTAACTATGCCCCTGCAAAATATGCGGAGACATTTTTGTATGATTCAAAAAAGCGATAAATTAATTGTTTTAATTTTACTTTCATTATTTGCATTATCTTGTGAGAAAGAATTTAATCCGGAGCATAATATTTCATATAAGGTAGAACCCCCTACGCGTTCGGATAAAGATGTTAAAGCCCCAGAAAAATTAATTTATGAAATTGAAGAACTATTTCTTAAACATTACAGGCAGGTGAAACCGGAAAGTGATATTTCTGATGCAAAACTGTTAGTAACAGTTCCAAGAAAATACCTTGGTTTCGATGTTTATCTTCAACCAAAAGAAAGCCACTTGGCATTTTTAGAGTCACACCATATTCCTTTTCCGCGCGGAGGGGGCTACATAGATTTAGCACCAATAGTGGAAGGGGAGAAAGGAAGTTTCTATTTAAATATGATATTTAATTGGAAGGAAATGGGACTTGAAAGTTCAGATTTAGATTTGTTAAAAGTTTACTTTATGAGCAATTCAAAAAGAAGATTGTTAAACGGTAAGAATTGGGGTGGTGGCTGTAATAAGTTCTATGAAATAACTCATTTTTTTAAAGAAAAAATAATGAAAAAAGGTTTACTTTTGAACGCTACTGATCAAAGGTATTTAAGTACTTTAGCCGGAACTTTTTATTTTGTTTTATTAAAAGCAGGGGATTTATACATGGCTACTGCGACATTTGAAGATAGTCGTTATAAAGATTTATTATGTCGAATTTGAGGTGTTCATGTCTAAACAGTTTATAAAAGATTTAGCCGATAAGGATAATATAAAATCTATTTTTTTAGTTGGTGATAAACAGCTTTTAACAGATAAAAAAGGTAAGAATTACTTAAATATGAACCTCTCTGATAAAAGCGGCATATTAAATGCGCGCATGTGGGATAAAGTAGATTCCGTGGCACATCTATTTGACACGGGTGATTTTGTAGAAGTTAAAGGTCATGTTCAATTCTATCAAAATAAAAAGCAAATAGTAGTACATGATGTTAAAAAGGTTGAGCCAGAGACTGTAGATATAAAGGATTTTATTGCAGCCAGTATCAATCCACCTGAGGAAACTCTTCAAAAGATTCTTGAATTTGTTGGACAAATTAAAAACCAGGACATCAAAAACCTTCTTGAATCTACTTTAAATGAAGAAGAATGGAAACCAAATTTATTAAAAGCTCCTGCAGCCAAGACCATTCATCACGCCTATGTTGGTGGTTTATTAGATCATATACTTTCTATTTGTAGAATTATGGCATTTTTAGCCGATCAGTACCCTTTTTTAAATAGGGATTTGTTATTTTTTGGTGCTATTTATCACGATATTGGAAAAATTAGAGAATTAAACTTGGAGCAGGGTATTCAATACAGTACAGAAGGGCGCCTTGTTGGTCACATGGGAATCGCTCTTGAAATGATTGATAAGAAATTTGTGGAATTAAAAATTGAAGATTTAGAACTTAAAAGTATCTTAAAGCACATTGTTTTAAGTCACCATGGAAGACTTGAATATGGATCGCCAAAAAGACCCAAGTTTTTAGAGGCTTTAGTTGTATCAATGATTGATGAATTAGACAGCCGTATAAATTCTTTGGAAAATATCATGTCTACAGAATTGTCTAATAATCAGGAGTGGACAAGTTATAGTCAACAATATGATCGATATTTTTATTTGGAAATACTTAGAAAAAAGTTGGAAGGTAACTAATGAAAGTAAACACTACATCACATAATATTTTTTTCGTACCAACCATTTTATGGATTGCAATGTTGTTCACTGTTTTTATTTATAATTTTATAATAATATCAACAGTCCATGGTTTAGATAATATTAATTTTAGTATTGATTTTAGTCATGAAATGACAACGCCAATTACAGCAATTGCTTTTTTAGTTTTGGTATCAAGTTATGTATTGCCAAATTTTTTAATCAAACAGACACTCAAACGTTTCAAAATTAAAGATGATCATACAAGCTTAAACCAAATACTTTTTGTACCCTTTATTCTCCGTCTTGTAATGTTGGAAAGTATTGCTATTTTTGGTTTCGTATTAAGTATTATTCAAAAAAATGGAAGCATATTTTACTTCTCTTTTATTGCAATTGTTGGCTTTTTATTCAATTTTCCAACTGAGAAAAAATGGATAAATTGGATTAGAAAAAACAAATTAATATAAAGCTAATATAAATTCTAATTTTTGACCTTTTAATTGATCTAAAATTCTTTGTGGTGAACCATCTAGAAACTGTTCGCCATCCTTTGTTAAAGATGTAGCTATAATTACTTTTCTTGTGGGAAAAAAATTTACGAGATCTTCGAGGGTTTTAGTTAATCTATAGGGGGTGTCCATGATAATCATAGGCTCTTTAATTTTACTCAATAATTTAAGTTCAGAAATTCTATCTTCATTTTTGGCTGGCAAAAAACCTCTAAAGTAAAAGTTTTTAAAGTCTTTACCACTCCCACTCAAAAAGGCCATAAGACTGGATGCTCCAGGTAGAATATGAACTTTTATTGATTTATTACGACATGATTTAACTAATAAGGCGCCTGGGTCACAAAAACCTGGAGTGCCACAATCTGAAACAAGGGCTACATTTTTTTCAAGACATTGTAGGGTAAGAAATTCAATATCCTTTTGGTCGGAGTGCTCATTTAAGAGTTCAATTTCTTTCCTGCCAAGTTCTAGTAGCTTTATAAGCTTTGACACCACCTTTCTTTCTTCACCAATAATTAGGTCAGCTTGCTTAAGGGTTTCAATAGCTCTTAAAGAAATATCACCCAAATTACCTATGGGAGTTGCGATTACACTTAATGACATGGTAATTTGCTACCATGTCTTCGCAAAAGTGGAAAGTTTTAAGTAGTCAAAATCTAATTAAAAAGGGTTTTTTCAAATTAAGGGTCGATAAATGTGAACTGCCTGATAAGAGAATTATGCCCAATTACTACATATTTGAGTTTTCAGATTGGGTAAATATCGTCCCCATCACTAAAGAGAACAAAGTTATACTTATTAAGCAGTATAGACATGCGGGAGGTGACTATTATTTTGAAGTTCCTGGAGGAACAACTCATCCCAGCCAAAATGAAGACCCTCTTCAAGCAGCTAAAAGAGAGTTGTTTGAAGAAACTGGGTATCAAGCTAAAAAATGGAAATATATGGGGTATCATTTTCCAAACCCTGCACTACAAAGCAATAAAATGCATACTTACCTGGCTTTAGATTGTGAATTAAAAGGGGGTCAGCAACTCGACGAGTTTGAAGATATTGAGGTTGTTTTGTTTGAAAAAAAACAAGTGCGAGATATGTTGATTGGCGGGCAAATTGAACATTCTCTTATAGCCGCCTCTTTAGTTAGGTGTTTTGATGCCCTTTAATTTTTCTTTCAATTGCGGCTAAATCTCATATTAATTTTAGGCCAATGATCAAGTGGGTCGGCACGACCAGAATGTACAGAATCCATAAATATTATTTTAATTTTAGGAATAAGCCTTTCAACTTGATGAATTATTATGGGTTCATTTTCAAAAAAATAAAGACTCTCATATTGATTTATTAACTTGTTTATATAATTTGTTTTGAACTCAGTGTCTTCATCAGATGATTTTGGCTTTAATGCTAAACTCGTATGTTTTAGATCAACAGGAAAATTCCACTGCTTCAAGCTCTCCACGGTGCCTACGAGCATACGGATTTGATCCCTACCAGTTAGGTAAGTGATATGGGCACCTAAACTGTAGAGTTCATTTACAAACTCTGAAGCTCCGGCATAGGGTATATCAAATTTTAGGTATTCATTTGAAAAAAACCGTTTGGCCCAATACTTCTTAGCTTTTTCATAAAACTTAGGACATTCAATTCCAGATCTAATTAATGCTTCTTTAATGCCCCAATCATCATGATTTACTAAAGGTTTTCTTAACTTTTTAATTTCAGAAGGAAAATTATTTATAAAATATTTATCATCAATTAGTTCTGAAAGAATTTTCTCAGTTCTTGAAGTTACATTAAACAGTGTAGAATCTAAATCAAAAATACAATGAGTTGATTTATTAAATTTAGAATTTGAAGAAACATCTTCGATAATTTTGTGCAATAATTCATCATACTTTGACACAATTTAACCTTTTATAAAGTTTTATTTTTTGACGAAATTTTAGACTTTTCTAAAAACAGTCGCAAAAACATTGATAACAATTTCAACAAAAAAAATAACATCTCAAATTGAGATAATCAAATTGAAACAGCAATTAAAAAAGATCAAGAAAATTAATCCATTAGGGCTTAAGCTTCTAGACGAAGGTGCCGAAGACTAGATCAAGGTATAAAACTACTTATTTAATATAATATGAAAGTGAGAGTTATGTCTGAACAAAAATTTAACGTTTCAATTGACGGTAATGAAAAACAGAACCTTAGTTTACAAGAAGTTCTATCTTTAATGTCTAGACATGAATTATCACCAACAGATTACGTTTATTGTAATGCAACTAATGATTGGCAGATGATTATTGAGAATGAAGAGATAATGACAGAGTTAAAGGCTCAAGCAAAGCCACTAAAGAAGCCAAGTAAAACTGAAGAAAATGAAAATTTAGATAGTAAAAACAACAATAATACGGGTACAAACACTTCTGGTATAAAATCTACAAACTTCTCAGAATTGCCAAATAACCCTATGCTTTCTGAATGGTATGTTTTAAAGGGCGAGAATAAGTTTGGACCATTCCAATACACAGAATTAATCAAGATGTTGCAAGAGAAAGTTGTTTTTGAATTTGATTTTGCATGGCAAAAAGGCATGGAATCTTGGGTGAGAATTGCAGAGATTCAGGAGTTTTGTCCACAACATGTTAAGAAACTTCAGGAAAGCTTAATGCCTGAAATAAAAAATGTTTTCTTTAGACGAAAGCATCCTCGAGTACCATTTGCTGGTAATATTTTAGTACATGATAATAATAATGTTTGGAAAGGACAGGCAATTGAATTAAGTGAAGGTGGCGCTGGTCTAATAATGGAAAACTCATTAGTTGTGCCTGGTCAAAAACTATATATGCATTTTAAGGCTAACGATGAATTACCGGCTTTTAATGCGATTTGTGAAGTTGTAAGTAAAAAGTTTGTTAATGGTGTTAAAGAAAAAAAAGCACCTATATGTTATGGAGTAAAATTTACTAACTTAAGTGGCAACACTCAAGAGTATTTACAAAAGTTTACTCAGCATCAACAAGCAAAAAATGCAGCATAATTAGTTGCTGTATAAAAATTAAATCTAATAGCTCTATTCAGCTGTATGTACTCCGTTGAGCAAGAAAAGTTTAGGAGTATATACAATACTTCCTTAATATTTTAGTTAATATAGCCTTAGCAAGGGGGGCGAATGGAAAATTTAGTAAAAATGATAGTAGATGGTGGTATTCCGGCCTATTTAATAGTTGCCATGGGAATCGTAGCATTGGCTTTGATTTTCGAAAGAATTAAAGTTCTGTATTTTGATTATTCAATAAAGACTCAAGAGTTTATGACTCAAGTTAAAAATTTAATTATGAATGATCAAATAGATGATGCCATCACGTTTTGTAGCGCAAATAGTAAAGCTCCATTGGCTCATGTAGTTAAGGGTGTTCTTGAAAGGTCTGATAGAGATGAGGAATCAATTAATCAAGGCTTAGACATATCACTTGCTGAAATTATACCTAATTTAGGTAAAAGACTAGGCTACTTATCTATGATTGCAAACGTTGCTACGCTGATGGGTTTGTTAGGTACAATTACAGGTTTAATTATGGCCTTCCAAGCAGTTAGTTTTGCTGATCCTTCGCAGAAGCAAGTTGTTTTAGCTCAAGGTATATCGATGGCGATGAACACAACCGCACTTGGTTTGTCAGTAGCTATTCCAGTTATGGTTTTATATTCCTTTTTGCATACAAGACAAAATAAAATTCTAGAAGAAGTATCTGAGCATTCAGCAAAAGTTGTAGACTTGTTAACTACAAGACACTATCAACCATTTTCTGCGGCAAAAGCCTTTCCTAAGAATTTGTCTGAAAGCAAAATGAATGAGATTCAACCACCTGCTCCTAGTATAAAATCGGTATAAAAGTTTTGGACGTAGAGGACGTTTATGAAAAAGCGAAGAAACATTACAATAGAGTCAAGCAATAGTGAAGATGCTAATTTCGAAATAGATTTAGCACCTATGCTCGCATTGATGGTTACATTAATTCCTATAATGCTGTTGTCTACAGTGTTTGTACGCATAACTTTAATTGAAACGCCTCTTCCCCAAGTCGTTCAAAACGCAATAGAACAAGACAAAAATAAAAAAGAGCGTGAAGTAAATATTATTTTAGATATGACAAGCCAAGGTTTTAAATTACAAGTTTTAATAGATGGCCGATCACAAAAGACAGAAAGAATACCAAAACTAAATAACCAATGGAATTTAAAGCAATTATATTCTATTGCCCATCAAGCAAAAATGGAACATCCAAAAGTTTTTAAGTTAGATTTAAAGCCTGATAGTGATGTTAAATATGATGATATTGTTAAAGTAATGGATGAGCTGAGAACAATTAAACCTGGTGATAAAAAAGCTTTAATTATTGATAGTAAAACATCTCAACAGGCTGAGACGGATATTTTATTTCCAGATATTAATTTTGCAAATGTGGCGGAGGGATAATGAGAAGGGCCGTAGACAAGCTTTTAGCAAACAATAAGAAGTCAACATTTGTGCTGCAGCTGACAGCTATGGTTGATATGTTTACCATTCTTATTGTATTTTTATTAAAAAGTTTTTCAACTAGCTCAGTTACAATAAATCCACATAAAGGATTAAAGCTTCCAAATTCAACAGCCTATGAACAGCCTATTGAAGCTTTAAAATTAGTAGTGGCTTTAGATGGAATATATGTCGATGACAAGATGATAGTTGAAGTTAAAGATGGTCACATCCCAGTAAATCAACTGGATAACAATGATCAAGATTTTGTAAGAGCTCTTTATGAAGAGTTAGATAAACAAGCAAAGAAATCAAAAGATATTGCTGACAAAAATGAAGATGTACATTTTGAAGGAAAAATTGTTATGCAAGCTGATTCACGACTTGATTATAGTGAATTAAAAAAAGTTATGTATACAGCTTCATTAGCCGGTTATGCGGATATGAAGTTGGCTACAATGGCATTTGAGTGAGTAGAGTAAAAATATGAAGTTTTTTAACTTAGTGATAGCAAGTTTAATTTCATTATCCCTGGTGCAGAGCTATGCAGACACTAAAAAGAAAAAGCCTGCAGTACTGGATAAATTGAAGTTTAAAGCTGGTGAAGAACAGAAAAACGATGTTAGAGCCCTACAGACAGAGGTTCTAATTAGTCGAAGCGAGGAGCTTGCTATCAGCCAGGTTAAGAAACTAATTAAAAAATATAAAGGTATGGTAGTAGAAGCAGATTTACAATTACGTTTAGCAGAACTTTATATGAGAAGGGCTAAAACTGAGAGGTTTTTTGAATTAAACCGTGAATCAGATGTTATTGTTAATCTGGCACCTAAAAAAGTACAAAAGGCTTCTTCTAAAAAAATGGTAGCAAGTGCGATCCAAATCTATGATTATATAGAAAAAAAATATCCACAATATGATAAAATTGACCAGGTTGTTTTTAATAATGCTTTTGCAAGACAACAAGTTGGCCAAATAAAAACTGCTGAAGAAAAATACTGGAGAGTAATTCATAAGTACTCTTATTCTTTTCTTGTTCCTGATTGTCATCTAGCTATAGGGGAAATGGCATTTCGTCAAAAGAGATTTGCTCATGCTTTAGACCACTTTAATGCAATTAAAAAATACCCTGATTCACGAGTTTATCCTTATGGTCTTTATAAAGGAGCATGGACACTTTACAATTTACGTAAAACAGACGAAGCCATGAGTGCACTTGAACAAGTAGTAGAATATGGCAAGATGGTTGAAAAAGAAGGTCTAGATGCAAGATTGGACTTAAGAAAAGAAGCCCTTTCAGATATGACTTTATTTTATAGTGAAATATACGCCGCAAAAAATGCTTATAACTATTTTAAAAAGCAAGCAAAATTAGATGAGGTGGGTGAACTCATATTAAAATTAGCTAGAATTTATGAAAGACATAGTTTGTATGAGAATAAAGATATAATTCTAAGAGATTATGTGAAAGAAAATCCACAAAATATTATAGTGCCACAGATATATGACCAATTGGTCTGGAATTATGAAAGTATGAAAGAGCGAACCAAGGTTGTTGCTCAGTTAAAAGATTTTTCTGCTCTTTGTCTACCAACAAGCAGATGGTCTGTGCAAAGAAATAATGAGAAAAAAATAAATGAAATTAATGATTGTGACAAAACATTTAGGAACTCATCAATCAAGTTAGCTCAAAAATGGCTAAACACCTGGGAAAAAAATCCTACACATACTTACTTTGCTGACGTATCTGAAGAAGCATATACACTCTTTTTAGAGGGAAATAAAGATCTATTAAATAGCGAAAAAGCAAGATTTTCACTTGCTCAGTTACAGTTTAAAAGAAATAAATTTAGAAAGTCTTCCGAGAATTATGAGCTTGTTGGCTTATCTACAAAAGATAAAGAGTTAGGACACGAATCTAGATATGGTGCAATTTTAGCTCAAGAAAAGGCTGTTGGAACTGGAAAGTGGGATGATAAAGATGAGGCTAGATTTGCAAAGTTAGTTAAACACTATACAACAAATCATGAAGACGGTAAGTTTCGCCAAGATGTCGAATTTAAGTTGGGTTTGATTTACTATGAAAAGTCAAAATATGATTTAGCAGCTCCGATTTTTTACAGTTTAGGTTCGAAGTTTGCTAAATCAGAGAAGGGAACAAAATCACAAGACCTTTACTTAGACATCCTCAATCATAAAAAAGATTATATACAGCTTCAAGCATACTCAAAACAGCTTATCCAAGCAGGAAAGTTGGATGAAGATCGAAAAAATAAACTTCAAAATCTGTATGAGCAGTCTTACTTTTTAGAAGTTCAAACAAAAGAGGAAGCTGGTAAGATTAAAGAAGCTATAGCTAGATATAAAAAGTTTGTTGTGGAAAATCCTAAATCTGAACTTGCTGAAAAGGCGGGTTGGAATGTAGTTCAACTCTATTTTAAAATTCTTGATTTAAAAGGTGGAGCTGATGCAGCTCATGTTTTTGCAAAAAAATTTCCAGACTCTAAAAATACAATCCAAGCACTACTAAAAGCAGCGCAGGCTTACGAAAGTATGGGTCATCTTAAGAAAGCTTCTGAAGTATTGTTCAAATTAAGTGACTTAGATAAAGAGAATACTTGGAAGTGGAAGACCTTGGCTGCTGACTTTTTAGTATTACAGGCAAGAATTCCAGCAGCTGAATATGTATACAATCAAATTTTAAAATGTAATGATGTAAAGTATAAGCATCATGCTTTAGTGCAACTAGAAAAAATTCAAAACAATAGTAAAACAAAGGCTCATGAATCTTTGTTGCAACAAATTATTAATGAAAATATACAACCGCAAGCAAGTTTAGCTAAACTTTATTTTGTAGAGAAAATCTTTACTGAAAAAAACTACTCTCAAGCTTTTATAGAAGCAAAAAATGTACTTAATATGAAGGGTGATACTTCAAATTATGCAAAATCTAAAGCCAGATTTATACAAGCACAAATTTTAGAAGATGAATTCGATAGGCAAAGTATAAAGTCTCAATTGGATCGATTTACAACTGTATTTGCAATAAAAACAGAAAAACTAGAAAAAGCCCAAAGTGCTTATCAAGCGGCTATCAGATATGGAGACCCCCAAATCGCTGTGGAAGCATTGGTTAGGTTATCTCAACTTTATGGTAAGTATGTTAACATGTTAAAAACTATGCCAGCACCGACAGGTTTAGCAGAAGCAGAAGTACCAGCATTTCAAGCAGAAATGGAAAAATTAGCACTTCCTATGGAGGAAAAGGGTGTTGATACTATGGTCGAAGCATTAAATACAGCAAAAAAACTAAAAATGAGAGATGGCACTATAGCAAGAGTTCAGAAAGAACTCGATAAGTTAAATATGAAGCCTGTTTCTAATGAGGTAATTGAAATAAGTACTCCTGATATAGTTGTGCCTCAGTATAAACAAAAGGTGGTGGGGTCATGAAAAACCTTTTAATAATTTTAGCTATATTTATTTTAAATGCTTGTGGTGGAGTGCCTAAAAAAACACCTCAGACAAATCAGGATGCTATAAAACTATCTAAGAAATATACAAAGCAGATTGAATATGTCAACTCTGATAATAGACGCTCTTTCAATCAACTAGTATGTCCAACCGATATAAAAACATTAAAAGACAAAAAATGGACTTTACTTTTAGATTATGCCAATGCTTGCGTTAGCCGTAAACAATGGAAAATGGTTGAAACAATTGGACGAAAACTAACAGAAGACACAAGCTTCTCACCATGGGGAGCCTACTATTTAAGTATAGTTGCAGAGGTAAATGGTCAAATGGATAGAGCTTTTTGGTTGATTGAATTAAGTTTAAAAAAATCTCCACAAATGGCCATCTTATATTATCAAAAAGGGCGTCTACATTGGAAAAATAAAGAATACGGTCTGAGTGTTGAAAATTTTGAAAAATCTATTGATTTAAATATTGGCATTGTCGAGCCACACATGTTTTTAGCTCAAATCTACTTTAGAGATCAAGAACTTAAAATGGCAAAAATGCATTATGAAAAAGCCTTGGCCATTGATTCGAGAACATCTGAAGCGCTTATTGGATTAGCGAAGCTTTATAAAATTCAAGGTGATCCACAAAATGAACAAAAGTATTTAGAGAAGGCACAGCAAGTGAATCCTAAAAATAAATGGGTAAATAAAGAACTAACAAAATTTTTAGCAAAAGCTTCATCAAGAGAACCGGCTAATGGTGACATTAAGTCAAATGGAGATGGGCAATGAAATTACTAATAAAACTATTAATTACATCGTTAATGATAACGTTTGCAATGGTTGAAATGACTTATGCAAAAAAGAAGGTTGTTTATAGAAAAACTCAAGATGTTAATTTTGATGAAGCTAATATTGATGGTGAAGTTAGGTCTCCAGATGGATCTTATCTACATCAAAAAAGGGGAGTTAAGTTTTTACCACTTTATAAAGTTCGTAAAAACTTTGACAAAAGCATTCAAGAATCAGTGGAGTATTTGAGGTAGTTATGAGACGAGTAGAAGTCGAAGTTGAACATTATTTCAATAAAAGATTTATGGGTCGCAAGAGACTGTTACCTAGTGATAAAATGACAGTTATAGGCCAAACAAAAGATTGTGGACTAAGACTTCTTGGTGAAGGTGTATCAAATCTTCATGCCGTAATTGATTATCATAATAACCAGTGGTCAATTTCTGACTTAGGAAGTGAACAGGGCACTTGGGTAAAGAAAAAACCTGTAGTAAATTTACCAATCAATGGGCCAACAAGTGTTCGTATTGGTCAACATGAATTGAAGTTGTATCCAAAGGTAATTGAGAGTCATTTGTTTTCGGAAGACAGCGAATTTTCAGATTCAAATAACAAAGAAAAAATTAAAATGACTGGTTCAACCAGCTCATTTCACCAAGTCATTATTAAAAAGAATTCCTTCGTTGTGGGTTCAAGGTTATTAACACCAAATCAGAATTTTATTTATTGTCATGGATCTGAAAAACATGTTCTTTCAGCTCCCAAAAGCAAAAAGTGGCAAAGCCAACAGTTTGGTGACGTCCAAGTTCAACAGCGAATTGTTGAATCTAAAGTTTTAGAGGAAACACAATTGGAGAAAGTTACCTCTATTTGGGATCCTAATTTAAAGGGACCTTTGACTGTCGCAGTTGTGTTAATACTATTGTTGACAAGTTTATTTGTTTTATCTCCAACAGATCCAGATGCTGAATTAGAAGAGCTAAAACCTCAAAAAGAAAACAGATATACACGAATGATTTATGATGCAAAAGCAATAAGAAAAAAACGTACTGAATCTAAAAAAGTTAGAAAATCTATTGCTAATAAAAGCCCTAACATTGCTGCCCCTCAACCTTCGAATACACTTAAAGTTGCAAAAAGCGATTCAACAAAAACTCCTTCTAAGGTAGCAACGAAAATAAAGGCAGCAGGCTTAAGTCAATTAATAGGAAAAATTTCTAAAAGAGCAGCTACAAATGCAAGATTTATAAAAGCTGTAGGTGTGAGTGCAGATAATAAAGCTTCAGGTAGAAGTTTAGCTACTGTAGGTAATGTTTCTAGTAAGAATCTAGCAAAAACAGGACAAAGCTATAGAGTAGGAGCTGTAAAAACGGATGGCAAAGCGGGCGGCTCAAATTCATATAAAAATGTCGGCGGCTTGGCCCTAGGTAATGTGGGTTCAGCTTCTGTAGGAGTTGTTGAAGAAGAAACTGATATAGAGGGTGGATTGGACAAAGATGTTATTGCAAGAGTCATTGAAAAGAACTTAGGTCAAATCAGATATTGTTATGAGAGACAACTAAGTGCAAATCCAGAACTGTATGGAAAAGTTCTGGTGAAATTTACAATTAACGGTACAGGAACTGTATCGGCACAAAATATTGGATTAACAACTTTAAAAAGCGCCATGGTCGAAGGATGTATTTTGCGGCGTGTATCCGGGTGGAAGTTTCCAACTCCAAAAGGGGGAACACAAGTCCGGGTCACTTACCCATTTCTATTTAAAAGTACTAATTAGTACTTAATGGAATGGTCCCTAAAGGGGGGAGCCAAAATGCAAACTTTAAACATCATGATAACAGCTAGCTTGTTATTATTCACTATATTTTCTTGGGGACAAAGTACTCAATATCAGAGACCTCAAAAAAATGTCACCAATAAGAAAGATGACAAAACAAAAACTTCAGACAAGCAAGAATACAAAGTTGATATTTCTGATATTGAAAAGAAATATTGGGCGCCTAAAGATACAGATTTTAGTGTTGTACAAAGTCGAGCCTATACTAAAGCTAATCGATTTTCTCTTTCGCTACAAGCCGGTCCTGTAGTTAGTGATGTTTACAATTCTGGATTTAATTATAGCTTAACAGCAAACTACTTTACATCAGAACGTCATGGGTTCGGGGCTACTTATATTCACTCAAATTTAGGGGATACAAAAGTAATTGAAGAATTTAGATATCAAGTGGGTGGTGGAAAAGCTGGTGCTGTTCCTGACTGGGGGCGCATGACAAGTTACTACGGCATTAATTATATTTGGGTTCCAGTATATGCAAAAATGAGTTTGTTAGGACAAAAAATTATATATTTTGATATGGCTTTTTCTCCTAATATAGGAATGATTAATTATGACAAGATGAGTGATGTTGGCAATAAAACAGATTCTGCATTTACTTATGGGTTAGACGTCACTCAATATTTCTTTTTAAACAAGCACTGGGCGATTAGAGCCGATTTGAAAAATTTCTGGTTTAAAGAAAATGTTATTTACTCCAAAGATGCTACACCAAGAAATACACGGACAAATAACACTACTATCTTTTCACTAGGTGTAACTTACCACTTTTAAGGAGAATTGTCGTGTCAATACTACGAATAATTCTAACGTTTATATTATTGATGAGTTTAACAGTTACTGTTGAAGCTCGTTTATTAGAGGGACTACTTCCCAAAAGGGGAAAAGTTGAGTCTTCTCCGACTAATGCAGAGGATTCAATTACTAAGAAAGCTATAGAAAAATGGAATGAAGTTAAAAATTCTGTTAGCACTTGGCTTAAAGGAGTAACACCAAAATCAAATGAAGAAATCCTTAAAGAAAAGAGAATTCAAGCTGAAATTGAAAGACAAAAAAATGAAAAAGAAAAACTAAATAATTTGAAAGAGGCACTGCCAGAATATCAAAGTCAACAAATTGATGGATATAAAGGTTATGTTGATCAAACGGTTAATGATTTGAATAAAGCAAATATTTTAACCATTTCTGGTGGTCAAGCTGCGGATCCAAGCCTGCCGAAGACTAAAGAAGGTGTTCCATATTTTCTATTAAAGAAAATTGAAAAATTGCATAAATTAAATGTTGGAATAGAACCATCTGTAAGCT
>JAGRAE010000069.1 GCA_020435005.1 Bdellovibrionales bacterium | reverse complement strand
AAAAACTAATAAAAGTGTAGACATAATATAAGACCATAGACCAACATTTGTTAAAAGCTCTAACATTATATGAAATATGATTAATAAAATTGCAGTTATGGTTGCCGTTTGAAATTTTCTTAAAAATAAGCCAATGGGTGCAAATAATTCTAACAGCCAACCCAAATAGCTTAGAATTTTTAGGAGATATTCATATTCTATCCAGTTCACTTGTGGCCATTTTGCATAAACTGAGTGGGCTGCAAATATTAACATGTCGCCATTCAACCAGCCAGGATCATTTATTCTATGAAATGAAGCTTTAAAATAAATTAAAGCAATTTGAATTTTAAATAAAGTTACGACCCATGCCGCTTTAAAACGGCTATATAATCCTAGGAGAAGCAAAAAGTAGTTTATTAAATAAGTCCAACCATAGTTAAGGAAGCTTTCATTTGCTTGGAAGAGTAAAATATTATTAGCGCATAGAAGAACTGAAACAACCAAAATGTTTTTACATATAATAAAAAGTATCGAAAAAATAATACCTGATATAATAAGTCCAACAATGTACATGCTGTAAAATTTTGCATCACTAATAAACAATGGCTGTAATTTGTGAAGTATACCGAATTGACCATAGACCAATTGAAAATCAAAAAAATGACTTATATAGTAATAACAAAAAATGAATCCTAAAAATAATTTAATAGATTTGTAATTGTTCAAATTTTGTCCTGTTTAAAATTGCATATCATCATTGTTCACTAAACTAAACTTAATATCAGGTGGACCAACAATCGGTTTACAAATGTGGGTGTTAATTAAATTATTGTGTACAGTCTTCTCCTTAGATTTTATATTAAAAGTTTTTAATGAAACTGTTAAATGAATAAATTGAAACTGATTACAATAACTTTCAAGTACAGCTTTTAGTACATGGTCATGTCTTAAAATTGAGAAATCATGTTCCATATCTTTGCTGCCAAAGTGAACTTTGAAGAAAATAGGAAGTACATGTATTTTCTCAAAATTACTCATCTCTGAATTAAAAAAAGGTAATTTACAATTCTCAGGAAAAACAAAAATGAGTTTAATGTTTTTGCTGTTATCTTCTCCCCAGTATTTGATACAATAATTACTTAACAACTTGTCGAAGACGGGTCCCTTAAACACTTCAGTTCCAGGTCGAATTGAATATTTTTTATAAAAGTTGCTTAAATCATTGTGCCAATATAAGGCCTTTGGATACAAAATAAATTCTGTGGGTAGCGAAACAAAAAATAAGAGTAGTAAATGGATAACGATTAATACTTTGAATAAAAGACTTATTTTTACTTTTTTTACCAACATATAATGACTATAATTATGCCATATAAAAAAGAGATGTTTAATTAAGAATAAATAATTTATGGTGTTAGATTTCATAGAACAGCCCAGCAGAGTCACGTAAGTGTCTAATAATATTGACAAATCTAGTATGTCTAGATATTTACTTTTGTATATCTGTTTAGCATTTTTATTGGTGTTATATGATTCCTATATAGCTATTCCAGTGCTTTTTGCAGTTGTATTTATAAATATTGCTAAAGATAAAATTAAAGCCTTTTCACTCATCGGACTTTTATACTTTTTAATTTTTAATGGTGTATTTTCATTAAATTACATACACTCCCATGTATTTTATTTCCCTCTAAATTGGGGAATAAAAGATATTTTTTTTAATACCTTTTTAATAAAAATTTTATTTTTATTATTTTTAGCCATCGGGATTTTATTCAAATTATTTAATTCAATATCTCAGCTATCTATTTTTATCTTACTGCTGTATTTGAATTTTCATTTTTATGATAATCCAGAAGTCTTAGTATCGATAAATCTATTTATTTTAGTTTATTCCAAATTCTATTGGCCTTTAATGTATGCAAAGAAGTTTTATAACCAAAAAAAAGTTCTTCCAGGTTTTTTGATGCCATTTTGGGAAACTTATAGTGTAGAAGCGGCACCCAAGTTGAGAAGCGTCGTAGATTTAAATGATTTAGATAACAGCCTAGGATATATGAAGAATGGTCTTAGATTAATTCTTTGGGCTTTAATTTTAAAATTTACAGCTCTAGTTTTGAACGACATAGTGTTTAATAGTGGGTTTATCTTAGATAGCTCTTTCACTTTAAATATAAAAAATTACAAATACATGAACTTGGCTATTTATAATAGCATGAATATTCCCTTTTTTGAAAAATGGCTAGCTATTTTGATGAACACCTTATTTTTTCTAATGTATGAAGTTGCAGGAGATTCGGGTGTTGTTATTGGTCTAGCCAGACTTTGTGGAATTCAACTTTTTAGAAACACATATAAGCCTTACAAAGCAACTAATTTTGAAGATTTTTTCAGAAGGCTCTACTTTTATTACAATGAGATTATAGTAAATTTTTTCTTTTTTCCAATATGGAAGAAAATTCGTTTTATTAAACATAAAAAATTAAAATTATTCACTGTTACATTTACTTCTATTCTTATAGGTGGTGCTTTAATACACTTAGTTAGGGACGTTGATTTGTTTTTTAAAAAACCACTGCCTGAGGCCGGTATTTGTTTTTTAAATAGATTCCCTTATTTCTTATCTCTGGCCTTTTTTATTTCGATTTCAGTTTCTTTAAGAAGAAAAAAGCAATCAAAAAATAAATATAAAAGGCTTATTTTTGTTATGATTTATTTTATAGTTTATGCTGTAATACTAAATTCCCAAACAAACTATCTGCAGTGTAAGATTAATTATCAATATGATTTTATCTTGAACTTGTTTAAGTTTAAATAGTTAAATCCAACAATATGTTGAGATCACATTTTTTCATATTTTGAAAAACAATTGGAAATTTATTTTTTGTTTTTAATGCTTGATTGTACATCAAGCAAGAAATGCTTACATTGTTTTCAATAAAATATATAGTAGAAACAAAATCCTTATTATCAGGTAAGATTTTATAACCTTCATATTTGTTAATTATATTATCCAGATTTTCGTGATAATGAAGATAATTACTAAATCCACTTGGTATTCTAACATTTATTGACTTATTTAGGTTTAGTGATGACTTTATAGATTTACACATATCATTAGTTTTATTGTAATAGCAATGGTATTTCAGGTATTCATTTTTGTTTCTTAATGCATTAAACAGTAAATATTTTTTTTGAGACAGGTCTGTATGGATGCTTTCAAATACATAATAATATGCGAGTGTAATGGCGAATATTAAAATAAAAAAATATTTAAGTGTTTTTTTCACAAGATCACTTCTCGGTAAGAAATATCAACTAATTCTCTATCGATTTCTTGTTTAATATTTTGTATTAAAATTTCAATGTCAAAGTTCTTCATATTTTGATCATCACTAATTCCACGCTTTAAGCTTACTCCACCTGGCAGAGTAGGTACTAAAAAATTACAAACATTAACACTATAATTTTTTGCTATGGACATTAACAAGAAGCTCTTTGCTCTTTTTAAAGATGAGTAAACACTTAAGCCTTTGGGTAGATCCTTTTCAGATAGAGACCCTATATTTATAATTTTAGTATTTTTCTGATTGTATTTTAAGTAGGGTAGTAATGATTGCAAAATCAAAGTGGGAATAAAGTAGTTATTTTCGATAGAATTAAGGATTACTTTCTCATCTAGCACATGAAAATTTGTCAGCCTTGATCCTGAACCAATACAATCTATATATACAAATTGGACTAAATTATTTTCTAAAAATTTAGTAATTTCTTTTTTTTGAATTGGCTTTGAAATATTAAAATGCTCAGAGGGATTAAACTCTCTTGAAATAGCTTTTAATAAAGCAACAAGTTCTTGTTTGTTACGATATAAAGTAAGCACTCTATAACCATTATTAATAAAGTACTTATACAAATGTTGGCCAACGTAACCTGTTGGACCTGAAATCAGCACATCTCTTTTTATCAACAATTACTCCTTAGCCAATACTATCGATGAATTTACGCCACCAAAACCAAAACTTAATGATAGGCAATAGCTGAGTTCTTTATAAACAATATTTGTATTTATAATAATATCAAATTCAACTTCTTTGCTATCAATATTAATTGTTGGTGCAATAAAATTGTGTTTAAGCATAAGTGCACACGCGGCAGCTTCGATAAGACCACAGGCAATGTTGGTGTGACCAATTTGTGATTTTAAAGCATTAACAAATGGATAGCTTTGATGTTTTCTATTTAATTTTTCAATAAGCTTGGCTTCGATTTCGTCATTTACAGATGTAGATGTGCCATGGGCAGAGATAAAATCAAGCTGAGGATAGTTTATTTTAGCTTCAAGTAAGCTCTCTTCTATGCATTGGTTCATATAAAAGCCATCTTTTTGACTTCTCATAATTTCATTGGCGTCATTATTCTGAAAGCCACCAGAATATATAGCATAGAATTCATCTGATTTTGTTTTTGCTAAGATCATACAAGCAGAACCATCTCCCTTGACGAAACCACTTCTGTTTTTAGAAAAGGGCCTCGATGCCTTCCCTGCAATGAAATTATTTTCATTCATAGCGCCAATACTTGCAAGCTGCATTAAGTATTCTGGAAACATAGGAGCCTCATGGGCAATGACAAGAACATTCTCAGCATAATTATTTTCAATAAGCTTGTGAGCCTGAATTAAGAGATTATTCCCTGTTGAGCAACTGCTGTGTATATTTATAAATTTTTCTTCTTCTACTTGTATACCAAACTCGTAATTTAAAATTTGTGTATATATTTCTTTAAAGTTAAAATCAGTGTCTAACCATTCACCCACTTCGTCGCAGGAACCTAATAAAACAAAATCAATATTTATTTTTTTTCTTGTAAATATCTGACTTAATATATTCTTAGCATCTTTTTTTATTTGTTCTAAAACAAGTTCTTTGTTCAATTTTTCTTGGCTAGTACAAAGAGTTGGGAGTTTTAAATGTATCTCAGGACAAATTGTATTGGAAGTTATTTCACCACTTTTTCCCAGCCTCAAGTTTTTAATAAAGTCTTCAGTATTATTAGCAATTGAACACTGGATGCCAATATCTGTTATATAAGACATATTAACTGCTTTTGCTTTTTAAATAGTTGACGAGTTCGCCGATGGTTATGTGGTTATGTTCTACGTTACCAAGTCTTAATTTTTGTAGGTACTCGACAAGGCTTTCACTACAGTTTAACTCTTTTTCGAGCTCAAAGCTTAAATCTAAAATATCTATCGAATCAAGCTCAAGATCATTAGCTAAGTCTGTTTCAGGACCCATGTTTTCGGGTAAAGGAGACTTAATTTTTTGTAAGGTTTTAATTATAATTTCGAATAATTCATTGCTTGATTTCACTATTTACCTCTAAGCATAAATTCATCAAATAATCCGCACTTCCATAGTAGATTTTATTATCAAATCTTTTAAACTTATACTTTTCTATGAAAGGGAGGTCCTCCTTTTGAAATATTAACCCAACAACTCCCTCAGATAAATGATATTTTTCTTTATTTCTTAAATGTTTTTCAAAAAATTGTTTATTCTCACAATCAAACACAGAAAAAACTAGAGCTTGTTCCACCTTACCTGCTTTAATATCAATAAAAGCAGAATTTAAGGCGTGCATTGATGAAAAGTGAGAACTTGTGAAAACTTCAAAAATATTATTAAATCTGTATTTAATATTTAATTCTGACAAATTAATTGTAGGATTTAGTTGAGTGTGTAAACGTGGATTAAATGTTTTGCGATAAGTTTCAATAAAATTGGTCTTATTATAACTAAAATCTGACAGATTTGGCAGCCCACCATATGTGGAACTATAATAAACACCATGTTTACTGATTAAAAAATCTTTTATGTTCATTTTTTGTATCAATGAATCTAGCAAGAAAGATCTTCTGCTGAAATTTCTTTGATATTTGTTATTAAATAGAATTTCTAATTCTTGTTTGCACAAGGGGAAGGTAATTGAGGTCGTATTTTTTTTTCTATGTTCCGGCCTAAGGAATAGTGAAATCATATTTTTGCTTTAAGTTTTAATTATTAATTTTTACTGAACTAACAATATTATCAAATTTTTTTTCATTTTTTTCAATAAAAGCACTTAATTGTATCCCCAGTTTTGAATTAACAACAAAACAAGATTTGACATATTTTAAGCTATTATCAATTGATATAGAGAATTTTAAGCAGTTATTAGGAGTAGTTTCTACTTTTAATACTTCAAACATTTTTTTTAACATCATAGTGTACTGTTCTTTTTGATAGTTTAAATCGAGGGTCTTAGGGCTACTTTGATCACCATAAACTTTAAGGTATATTTTTTGGTTTGGTGTTATTACTACTCCTAAATTTTGATACTTTAATCGTGACTTATACAATTCACGATTATCGTGAATTGTTCTTAATGTATCCAGTATGTCAGTTTTTTCTAGCTGAGTAGTTAACTCTAATAAGGCCCCTGCTGAAAAAGAGTCTTCAGTATTTATAAGTAGCTCTATTTGAGTGTGGGGAAGTTTAATATAAGACTGATGTTCACTAGCTGATGCCACTATTGCATTCAAAAATAAAATCAATGTAATGCAATAATGGCGCTTAGAGATGTGATTACTTCGCAGCTTTAGCAATTTTTTCTACTAATCCTTTGTCAAACATAGGGTCAAATTTGTCATAAATTGGTTGCAGTCTTTTGCGCAGTCTAGCTTGCTCCTTTTCTGATAACTCTACAACCTGTAGTCCCTCAGCTTTGAGTCTTTGCTTAGTTTTAATGCCATCTTCAATTGAAATTTTTCGCTCTAATACAGCCGCCTTACGCGCTTCCTCTTTTACAATGTTTTGGTATTCAGCAGGTAAGGTTTGATAAAAACCATCATTAATAACTATAGAAGTTAGAAATAAGCTGTGTTTTGTATCGTTTATGACTTTTGTATATTTTTGTTGATCTAAGGCATAGACTCTTGGGTAAGTTGTTTCAAGGCCTTCAATAAGTTTCTTTTGTGTGAGCTCGCGTCCACGTTCAAGATTTCCAGCTATAGCAAGTGCCCCTAAGTCTTCAAAAATTGCTCTAGCAACTGGACTTCCTGAAGTTTGTATTCTCAATCCTTTTATGTCTTCATATTTCTTAATGGGTTTATCTAATGTAGGTAATACTCTAAAACCTCCACTATAGGTGAAAGATAAGCCTCTTAAATTGTGTCTTTGTAGACCTGCTAGAATAGATTCTCCAATAGGACCATCGAGTACTTTTGTTGCGTGCTCATGACTTTTAAATAGATAAGGTAAGTCTAAAGCCCACATGTTGTTATTGGCATTACCTAATGCCGTTGTATACGTTTGTGTCATTTGAACTTTATTTAACTGTAGGTCTCTTACAACAGTTTTGGGATCCATGACGGTAGATGTACCATTTGTATATTCATTTACTGAAATAACATTTACTTTTATATTACCGTTTGTTCTTTGTTCAACATTCTTGGCAAAACTATTGGCGGCTTCTATAAACAAACCCACAGGTTCATGGGCTAGTAGCCAATTAATCTGATAAGATTTACTTTCTGTAGACTTAGCTAATGTTTGGTGAGCTACGCCATAAGCTACCATTAATCCAATAACGGCCAAAATTACTTTTTTCATTCATTCCTCCCCAATTGAGGCTTTAATAATATAGATATATAAATTCTAACAATTTTAGCTGTTTTTAGTCAAGAATGAGACATGATTTGCCCATAATTGAGACATGTATTAGCCTCTATCTAGACCAAGTGTTGTTATTTCTAACTAATAAAGTTTTATTAATATATTAAAAAGGCTAACGAGATGTATCAAATCGGTACAATATTTGATTTAGGTTTAAATAAACATCTTAGCCATGATGACGTGCTAAGGTTAGTTGCTATTCGTATAGAACACATTAGCAGGCTCAAAATATCTGAAAATGAAAGGATCTTACTTCATAAACCAAACACTTATGAATTCTTATTAGATTTGTTGGCACTATGGCATCTAAAGCTTGTTGCCATCCCCATACCTTATGAGTCTACTGACTATGAAATTGAACAATATTTGAAACTGGCTCAGGCGAAATGGATATTGTCAGATAGTACTATAGTCACTTTTAAAAAAACAAAAAATATTAATACAAGTTCAGTTAAAGAATTTCCATATAAACCTATAACTTTAGATATTGATTTTTCATCAAAAAGAGAAGCGCTAATACTTTTTTCTTCGGGTACCACAGGTAAAGTAAAGGGAATTGCTCATAGTCTTTATAGTATAATGCAAAGAATAATAAGCTTGAGAAAAGTGATAAATTCGGAAGAACTAAAAAACACGATGTGTATATTGCCTTTATCATTTGGCCATGGACTTATTGGCAATTCGCTCTTGCCTTTTTTATCTGGAGCCAATTTGTTTATTGCTCCTGTTTTTAATTCAAATTTTTTCTTAGTTTGGAAAGAATGGTTGCAAAAACATAAAATCACTTTTTTTAGTACAGTTCCAAGTTTTTGGCGAATGTTGGGTCGTTCAGATCAGCTTCCTAAAAACACTTCTTTATTGAGAGTTCATTGTGCTTCAAGTGTTTTTACTTTTAATTTGTGGTCGCAAATAGAAAATTGGATTATTGAACAAAATATTAATTTTTATAATGTTTATGGTTTAACTGAGTTTGCCAGCTGGGTCAGTGGTTATAATCTTAAAGAAGAGGGATACCGTCCTAATTATATTGGTCGGACATGGGGAGTAGATTGTAAGGCTATCGAAACCAATGTGGATAATATAGGTGAAGGTTGTGAGGTTATCGAAACCAATGTGGGTAGTATAGGTGAAATTTATGAGGCTATCGAAACCAATGTGGATAGTATAGGTGAAATTTGTGAGGCTATTGAAACCAATGTGGGTGGAATAGGTGAAATTTGTTTAGATTCAGATTCAAAGATGCTGGGCTATTTAGATGAAAGAAATGCAAGTGTTTTGAAGGCAGATAGTTGGATAAAGACTGGTGACATTGGTAAAATAGAGAATGATAAATTATTTTTTTATGGAAGAAGCACTAACACCATAAATAGGGGCGGGAAAAAAATTTCACCTGAAGAAATTGAAAACGTAATAAATTTACATGAGAAAGTAAAAGACTCTTTTGTGTTTGGGCATCAACTTAAATCATCAGAACAACAGATTATAGCTCTTGTAAATCCGAGGGTATCAGGCGAAAACCAAAGTGTATTGTTAAATGAACTTAAACTCTTGTGTAGGAGCAAATTGTCAAAATACAAAATACCTTCTATATGGCATATTGTAGATGATCTTTTTTATAATGCTCGTGGAAAATTAGATAGAAAAAAATCTTTTGAGCATTTTATTAATAGCAAAACTTTGTTTTGATAAATAATGTCGTTTTGATAAATAATGCCGCTTTGATATATAATGTCGTTTTGATAAATAATGCCGCTTTGATAAGTAGTGCGGTCCCTCTCAGAAGGTCATGATGCGCTAGAGAATCACACACTCTTAGAAAATTGCATCACATAAAAAATGTGCCCTCTCAGAGGGTCGTGGTGTATTATAATAATTAGCACGCTCCAATTGTAGTTTTTGAATTCTCATATTTCGATAAAAACCATTATATAAAGTAGATTTTAGTGTTTATTAAAACTCAGCCTCTCAGAGGGTCATGGTGTGTTAAAATAAACGAATCATTTTAATTGTAGTTTTTGAATTCTCATATTTCGATAAAAGCCATTATATAAAGTAGATTTTGAGCTCGTTGTGGACTTCTCAAGTCTTTGTTTTGGGAAGTAATGCTCGAATCATAAAATTACAAATTTTAAAAAGTATTTAGAGAGTGTAACAGCAAAATATATCCGCAATTAATAGGAGCAGTTAGTACTCAATTCTCCCATCTCAGAAAATTGCATCACACAAAAAACGTACCCTCTCAGAAAATTGCAGCACATAATAAAAATCTCACCCTCTCAGAGGGCCATAGTGCATTATGCAAGTCTATATTCCACACTAATATTTTGACATTTTTCTTTTAATAAATTATCCTCGCAACACTCTTTGCGAGAGTTCATAAACCACTTCTCTGGGGAACGTAATGAACATAAAAAACTTAAGTGACAAACAACTGCATCAAAATTTGTTATCTCTTAAATCCAAAGAATCTCGTGTCGTTGCCAGCATTATCACTCACCTCGAGGAAGTTTATCGACGCCGACTGTTCGCACACTATAAATGCTCTTCTATCTACGACTACTGCATTCGTATATTGGGCTACTCAAATGGTGATGCTCATAAAAAGATCAGTGCTTGTAAGCTTGCCTCACGCTGCCAGGGGGTTAAAGAATCCATTGCTAACGGTGAACTCAGTCTGTCAAACGCAGCTTCAGTCCAAGTGTTTTTAAATAAAGCTGTAAAATTACAAAGTGCAGGTAAAAATCTAGCTCAGAATCAACCTGACGCAAAATCTATCGACAGCAATACGACTGAAGATTTATTTGATCATGTATCTAGGATTACAAATAGTGTTGTTAGTAGTGATATTATTGATAATAAAACTAGTGGCATAAATGACGATAAAATGAGTACTATTGTAGGTTGTACAAATATTATTACAACTAATAGTATAACTGACAGTGCAATTAGTAACATAACTAGCGATAAAATAAGCAATGTAACCAATGATACAGCTGATAGTACAATCAGTAATTTAACTTGTAGTACACCTGATAATGCTAGCGATGTAAATAACAATAGCAGTATATCTCGTGATACCGCCGCAACAAACTCTTCTTCCTTACTAGAAAAGTTGAACCTTAAAACAATCATCGATCGCGTTAAGAACAAAAGCACAATAGAGTGCGAATTAGAACTGGAAAAAATCGCCAAAGAAAATGATTTAAAACTACCTGAAATAAAACCCAGTAAGCGAAGGTATGGTGAAAAGACCATGTTAAAGGTTTTATTAGATAGCGAAAAGCTTCAGTTGTTAAAGTCTCGGTTGAATGTGGAATGCGAACAAGAGTTGCTGCAACTTCTTGTTGAAGAAAAGCTTAAAGCCACCGAGCCTGAAACAATGATAAAGTCGAGGAAGAGAACAGAGCCAAGTCGTAGGGCTCGAAGCATTAGCCCAGCCCTACGGGCGATTGTGATTAAAAAAGCTCAAAACCAGTGTGAAAACTGTGGCTCAAAGCACAACCTGCAGATAGATCATAAAGTAAGTGTGACTCAAGGTGGAGGCAACGACATCGAAAACTTAAGACTCTTGTGTCGGCCATGCAATCAACGAGCGGCTATTGAACAATTGGGATTCGAGTGCATGGATAAGTATATAAATAAAAATCTCTTTGAATTCTCACGCCTCGATAAAACCCGTTATATAAAATAGATTTTAGTGTTTATTAAACCTCACCCTCTCAGAAGGTCAAGGTGAGTTAAAATAAATGACTCATTTTAATTGTAGTTTTTGAATTTTCACGCCTCGATAAAACCCAACATATAAAGTAGATTTTGAGCTCGTTGTGGACTTCTCAAGTCTTTGTTTTGGGAAGTAACGCTTGAATCATCAGATTACAAGGTTTAAAAAGAATTTAGAGAGCGTAACAGCAAAATATATCCGCAATTAACGGAGCAGTTAGTACTCAAATCTCCCATCTTAGAAAATTGCATCACACAAAAAAACGTGCCCTCTCAGAGGGTTGCAGCACAAAATTAAATCTCACCCTCTCAGAGGGTCATGGTGTGTTAAAATAATCAGCACACTTTAATTGTAGCTTGGGAATTCTCACACCTAGATAAAATCTAACATATAAAACAAAAAATTTTAGTGCTAAATGAAATCACACAATCTTAGAAAATTGCAGCACAAAATTAAATTTCACCCTCTCAGAGGGTCATGGTGTGTTAAAATAATCAGCACACTTTAATTGTAGATTGGGAATTCTCACGCCTCGATAAAACCCAACATATAAAACAAAAAATTTTAGTGCTAAATTAAATCTCACCCCCTCAGAGGGTCATGGTGTGTTAAAATATTCGGCTCTACTTTCCTGTATTAAAATGTGAATTAATTAGTTCTAACTTCATGTTAGGCTCAACAGTTTTGTAAAGTAATATAACTCGATTGGTTCAACAGTTTTGTAAAGTAATATAACTCGATTGGCTCAACAGTTTTGTAAAGTAATATAACTCGATTGGCTCAACAGTTTGGAGAATTAATGTAGTTGATAAGTTCGATAATTATAAAAAGCTATGTTACTTTATGTGTTCAATTGTTTTTAAAAGCAATTAGTGTAAACAATAAAAAGGATTGCCGTAGGAGTCAGTAAATATCTAGAGAGTACTGAATTTGCAGACGACGAAGTTGTAATATCAAATGTATTAAAAAAAAGGAAAATAGTTTGTAAAGTAGTGTAGTTCTCACTAAAATTCATCACATAAAGTAGGTGTAATTCTCAATAAAATTTATCACATAAAGTAGTGTAATTCTCAATAAATCTCATCACATAGAGTAAATATAGTTCCCAACAAAATTCTTCGTACAAAGGTGGTCATGTTCGTAGTGTAAATAAAATTTATGCTAATGGCTGCGTTAAAAAACATCCCAGCTAACAAAGATTAGTTCATTATTGTTAGAAAATTTTGAAAATGGATTGAATGGCAAATAAGTATTTAAAAGTTCCCTAGAGATTAAAATATTCTTACTTTGTTGTGGCAAAACCTCACCAAGCTTCCAAATATTTGGTGCTCCATTGTCTTTTAATTTAATTACTAATTCCTTCATGACTTTCGGATGTCCGACCAAAATAATTGGACCGTTGGTGCTGGATGTATGATTTCGTCTATTATTATTCAAGCTATCTTTGTACAGATAATTTAGATTTTCAATTTTTATGCTTTTACCACTTAAATTACAAGCATCTTCTAAAACTTGTAAACCAGGACCGCTGGCATCTGTACTCACAAATATGTGTTGATCTTCATTAAAATCTTTATGAATATCCGGTAGGTAATCTGATATAGTTTTAGCCAACTCAAAATTTGGTGTCATAAAGTCTCTAAAAACTTTTATTCTAAGTTGCTTTAAATCTTCAGGTATTTTTTCGCCCTTAATTAACAATTTTTTAAAGTAATTTAACAGAGAAAGATCTCCCAGATCACGCGTGAGCCATATCTCATGGCCCTCCTTAAGCTGACTAATAAAGGGGATTTGCTTAGTTGTATGACCAATGCTAGTAGAACCAATTATTTTAGAATTCATATTTAGAGGTGGGGTCTGCAAAATATTTATTTCTACACCCATTTGAGAGTAAAGTTTTTTGTATGTGTTGATATGTTTTTCTATTTGTTGTTGTTCCTGCAAGTTGCCATCATAAACAGGGTAAATAGAAATATTTTTTGTTGCACCATATATAAATAGATCATTTAAGCTGTTGTTTAATGCTGTAAATACAGAAATTAAAGACTTATGATTGAGTAAACCATCTGCGGTTATTATAGTATCATTATTTACAACAGTGTAGCTTTGATCATCTTTGGCATAACTTATAAAATCAAATACAGTTAAATTTTGTCTTCCGGAAATGCTATGCCCCTTTCCGTACTCTAAAACACAGCCTTTATTTAGGCTTTTCTCGACAAGATCATCAAATAATTTGAATTTACTTTTGGTGTATTGATCAAAATTATTTACACATTGGGTTGGGTTTTTGGTATATATATCTTTTGTCGAAAACAATTCTATGATCGAATGGGGATTTTTTTCTTCTATTAGTTTTTGAAAACAATTACGTTCTTGTTTTAAATTATGATGATTAAAGCTTAAGCGATTAAGCTCTCTAAATTTACCCAGATAAATTGAAGCATCATTTCTATTTTTTGAGTATAAAAGGTGCTTAGGGTGATCCAGTTTTTTTAATGCAGGATATACGACATCAAGAAGGTCTAGTTTAACCCCACAGCCACAAGGATATAAGTCGCCATATATATCGGTTACGGTTTCAATTTGAATATCGTTAACAATATCCTGAACTTTTGGCGACCAATTCATAATTTGAAAGTCCTTGTGATTTATATATTCTGCCAAATCTATCATAAAAGTTCAAATAATTAGAAAGTCGAAAAAAAATGAGATAACCAGCTCAAAGTCTGCATCAAATTCATATTAAATTTTATATTATATCATTATTTTAAAATCTAAATTTTTTCATGATATTCTTTTTATATGCAAAATAAATTATACATCTCCTTAATAGTTTTGTTTTCTTGTTTACTTACGGCGACATCTGGAATTCTTTTAAAAAAGGGAATGAGGACAGCTAATGCGACCACTGCCATGTTCTTCTCACTAACAATAACTTGGATAGTACTAGGAATATTAACTATATTTTTTGCCTTAGACACTAAATTTGATCAAAAAGGAATAGTCATTTATTCTGCCATTGGAAGTTTCGCCCCTTTGGTTGTTAGGTATTTTACTTATAAGGGTATAGACCATATTGGGGCCTCTAAATCGGCGCCCATTAGATCTCTAACGCCACTCTTCGCCTATTTTTTTGCAGTTGTTTTTTTGGGAGAGGCACTAAACCCACCCGTATTAATAGGAACCATTTTTATAGTGGCCGGCACACTACTTTTGGCTGAGAAAAAGAAAAATTATATGAGTAATTCAGATCTGAAGTTTACTTATTTTTTATTCCCATTAACGGCAGCACTGCTTGCGGGTATCGCAACTAATTTAAGAAAGTATGGTTTTGAGTATATGGATTCACCAATACTAGCAGCTTTTTTAACTGCTAATTCTGCATATTTTTTATTTACAATATTCTTATTTACTTTCAGAAAAGTAAATCTATTAATGTTTAATAGAAATTCTATTTTGTTTTTTAGTTTATCTAGTTTTTGTACGGCAGTGACAATTTTATTAACTTTGTTTTCTCTTCAACATTCTAAAGTAACATTGGTTTCGCCCTTAATGGCATCGATACCTTTATTCACACTTATTTTATCATTCTTTTTTTTAAAAAAAGAAGAAACTATTACTAAAAGTATTACTATTGGAACTATTGTTATGTTTTTAGGTATTCAGTTGGTTATATTTTTTACCTAATTTAAATTGAATATTCTAACTAATTTTCCTATCATATTTATAGTATGGATACTTATAAGCGGATAATAAAAGTTTTGAATGAAACATTAAATATAGACAATGCGGATATTAATGCCGAAGTGGGTGAACCTTATCAATGGGATTCACTTAAACATCTTAAAGTTATTTTGAATATTGAAAAGGAATTTAATGTCAATATTGGTGCCATGAGAATTACTGAACTAACATCTGCCAAAAAAATCTATGAATTTTTAACTTTTGAAAATGTTAAAGCCAATGTTGATTAATAATATCTATAATAATATTTATTTAACTGCAAAAAGTAGTGATGAGAAAGTTGCAGTTTATCAAGGACCACAAAAGTATACTTATAAAGAACTATTGAGTAACATCAATTATTCAATTGATAAAATTAGGGAAAATTTTTTTCAGCCGGGTTACAGGGTAGGAATTTTCATCAAAAATTCTATTGAGGCTTATTCTTCAATGATAGCGGTTGCTCTATTAGATGGTACATATGTTCCTCTGCCGGTAGATGATCCAGCTGCCAGGTTATCAAAAATCATATCACAAGCAAAATTAGATATAATAATTTATGATCCTTACTTGTCAAAAGTAATAGAAGAAGTTAAAGGGCAATTGGAAGGAATAATGCCAACTTGGATGGAATCTTCGAGTAATTATTCGCAGCTAATTTTTAAATCCACTTTCAGTCGTACGGAAAAGTTTCCGCTTTATATAATGTTTACATCGGGTACAACAGGTTTGCCAAAAGGTGTGTTAATAAAAGATGAAAGTGTAAACAACTTTCTATGTTGGGCCAAAAAGTATTTAGAAGTAAATGAAAAAGACATTTATTTAGCTCATTCTAGATTAACATTTGATTTGAGTGTTTTTAATATGTATTTGCCGCTACTCACTGGAGGATCAATTGTTGTTGTTTCATCAAAGTTAGAGCAGATGTACCCAGGTGATTTATTAAATAAGGTGACTATTGCACTAATAGTTCCAAGAGTAACCGGGCTCATGTTAGAAGCCAAACAATTCCAAAAAGATTTTTATAAAAAGTTAAGACATATTATATTTTGTGGTGAGAAACTGTATGCATCACAAGTAAAAATATGGAGAGAAAATTGTCCGCATATAGAGATTCATAATATATACGGACCAACAGAAGCAACAGTGACATGTACTTATTTTCGTATAAAAACAAGAGATTCGTTTAGTGACCCTATTCCAGTTGGCAGTCTTATACCTAATATGTTTATAAATTTTTTAGATGAAAAATTAAATGTCATAACAGGAGAAACAACGGGAGAGGCAATTATCTCAGGAGTGGGAGTATCTGCTTTTGATTATTGTGGGCAAGAGACAAACTGCTTTTTTGAGCACCCTGTTTTGGGCCGTTGTTATAAAACTGGAGATTTGCTTTACAGAGACCAAAAAGAAAATTTATTTTGGCTGTCCAGAATTGATGATCAAATTAAAATAAAAGGCTTTAGGGTCGAACTCAGTGAAATTGAAGCCATTCTCAGTAAAAACAATAAAATTAAGGATTTGGTTTGTATTTATAGCCAAGAAAAGCAAGAAATTTCTGTTGTCTTTAGTTTAGTAGAAAATACGGAATATAAGAAGATAATTCCTGAGCTACAACAAATTGCAATTTTGCAACTACCTGATTATATGAGACCTTTAAATTATTACATCCTAG
>JAGRAE010000068.1 GCA_020435005.1 Bdellovibrionales bacterium | reverse complement strand
AAGGAAGCCAAAATAAAGAAGTTTGGCAAAAAGCGAGTCACAAATTCAGAAAAAACTCCAACGTTGGAGTTGGAAAACCAAAGCCACGCCTTTAGTGACGAGCTCGCTATAAATAATATAGAGAAGTCTGCGCCATATAAAACCACAAAAACGAAAAATCTCGCGAGTAGAAATTCAGCGAGTAGAAATTCAACTAAAAAAGATATCCAGGCAAAAAGCCAAAATCCTTGTTATATTTCAAAGAAGCTTAAGTATCACATTTGGCAAAGAGACGGTGGCCGGTGCACGAAGTGTGGTAGTCGGCAACATCTAAATGTAGACCACGTGAAACCGGTAGCACTGGGGGGTGAGGCCAATTCCGAGAATTTAAGACTTTTATGTCAACCCTGCAATCAACGACAGGCCATAAGAATATTTGGCCTGAATCACGTTGAGAACCTAATAAAAATATAGTGAACTTGCGAATCTTCATTAAATCTAAAATATATAGATAATTGGAATAAAGCATATATGGAAGGGTGATTAAAAGGCTCTATTTTAATGTTGTTAAAACATGAATTCATTTCTTCTACCGATAAGTTTCATAATTTTAAGAACCTATTTCATTCGTAGGTGAATCCTTTTTAGTGTACTCACAAAAAAGGATTGCCGTTGGAAGCTTACACTTCTAGAAATTACTGAACTTATAGACGACGGAAGGGCAATAGATGCTTTAACAACAGGAAAATAGAGTAGTTGGAAAATTGCGAATATAAACACAGACAAAACATACAGTTAATTGGAATAATGTATATATAGAAAGCCAAGTAACAAAACTTTAAACTTGCGTATTTACTTAACAGGTAAAATATAGCTATTTGGCTTAATTCATCTGATGAAAATCCTTTACTGAGAATATTAATTACATTTTCTATATTCAAGAAAACCAATAATAAATGATGACACTTGATTATTTTTATCTTTCAGCGAAAAGTTATGATTGTTTGCTGAAAAAAATGTGGCATTTTGTATATCACCAGAATTTAAGACATTTATTTTGATAAGAAAGTCATCACCTACAAAAGGTCCAATAATACCACCATCTGTATTTTCCCAATAATGAAAACGTGCTTCATAAATGTGACCAAAATTTGTTGTTTCGACTAAATCAATTTCGCCATTGTCATCACTTAGCAAAACTCGATCTTTTTTGTCGTTGCCAATAACTTCAATGTCCCAATTAACTCTATTATCAGCACTTCCGCCTTCATCAATGTTAAAAAAGAAGTTGAGGGCTAAGCCATCTTTTCCTTCATAGAAAAAAACTTTTGAATCAAAACCAGCAGGAGCTGGACCAACAAGTGGATGAGCTGAGGCACTGTAGTAATTATAATTTTTCACAGCAGTTGTATTGCCATTAAAGGGAACAATAGAACCTAAAAACTGTTCACCATCAATCGAGCCATCGTTATCACTATCCAACCAAACACCAAAATGTTTGCCTTCTTCGCACTCAACATTAATAGTGGGTTCTTCAGTAGAAACTGGATCGACGTCTTCATTTAAATTTATTTGATTGTTTTGATCGAATGTTTCGATTTTAGTACTCTCAGTGGTAGTTGAAAAATCCACATCTTCGCAGTTTTGAAAAAATAAAAGGACCCCTAATGAAAGCACAATAACTAGGCTTATAGGCTCGACTCTCTTTGCCATTTCATATCCCCTTGACATAAACGTTCTAGAATAAATTGTATCAAAATTGACAAAGCTTGCAGCAATTTATTTGTAAAAGTTAAAAATCCTATTTTTTAAGAAAAAAACGTCTTAATTTGAGACATATTTATATGTTCTTGTTTAGTTCTATCTTTGCTTTTTCCCAATAAGCTTCTAACTCTTCAGGTGTCAAAATATGAAAGTCTTTACTTTCAGCTTTTGCGTACTCATGCATTTTTGCAAAACGTGTTTCAAACCGGGTATTCGTTTTCCGTAGGGCTTGTTCGGCATCAAAATTTAAATGTCTTGCAAGTTGTGCTGTTGAAAAAAGTAAATCACCCAATTCGTGTTGTTGTTCATTGCTATTTTTGTGGGCAATGGCCTCTTTGAGCTCTTGTAATTCTTCTTCAATTTTCTCAACAACTTGCTGTGGGGTATTCCAGTCAAAATTATACTTGTGAGTTTTTTGTCCGATTTTTTGACTTTTTATAAGGGCAGGAATGTTTTTTGGAATGTTGAAACTAAAGGATTTTGAATGTTCAGTCTTTTCTTGTTCTTTAATTTTTTGCCAATTTTCGATAACCTCCTCAGAGGTGTCAGCTTTTACATCGGCGAAAACATGAGGATGACGTCGAACCATTTTTTCATTAATACTTAATATTACATCCTCAATTGAAAACCTTTTCTCTTGTCGGGCTATTTCTGAATGGAGAACGACTTGCAGCAGCAAGTCTCCAAGCTCTTCAATTAAATCTTTTTGGCTGCCTTGATCAATGGCCTCTGCTAACTCAAAAGCTTCCTCAATTGCGTACTGTGTTAGTGACTGGTGGGTTTGTTCTTTGTCCCATGGACATCCGTCGGGGCCTCTTAAAGCCTCTACAACATCAGTTAAGGCCTTAAAACTACTTAAATTTTCAGGGGCTTTGGGCATATAAATTCCTCCAGTCGACAAGTCTTTAAAAATGACCTATGTTGAAAGATAATTCTGGTCAAGACGTCTGGCGTGATATCTAAAGAATTAAATGATTTCTTTAGGTTATCAGACGGAAAGTCCGAAGAATAGGTAAGGCAAAACCATTATGAAGAAGTCAAAAAAAGACATTCATTATCGCAAAAAATATATGGACCATTCACGTAAGTTTTTGGACTGGATGGACGGGCTAGGTTTTGAAAAAACCTTACTGGGAAAAGTGGCACAATATTTTGAAGTTCGATTTCAAATTCGACGTTTATTATTGTTTTTTCTTTATTGTGTAGTTTTATCTTTCGTTCTTTTTTTAGACATTGATTACACCCAAAATGTACAAATCGGAGAAATTGCCAATAGTGATATTAAATCACCTTTGAATATTCAAATAATAGATGAAGTGGCCACCGAAGCTAAAAGATCAGAAGCTGAAAAGGGAGTGCTACCATTATTTGATTATGATCCTGAAGCTTTTGAAAAAGCCTTTAATAAAGTTTATAGTGCATTCCGCAACATGCGTGAAAAGGTGAGGGCAGTTAATTGGCCAAAATCAGAAGTTAAAAAAGAAATTGTTGTAAAGGATTTCCTTAAACATAAACCACAATTTGAGGAAGAACTTGGCGTAACTATAAAAAATCGTGATTTTGAATGGCTTGTTAATAAAAAATTTAGCGTACAAATAGAAAACATTATAATTCGAGCCATTTCTTTTTGGTCACAATTAAAAATATCTGGAAATATTCAAAACCTTGTAGAAGATAAAAACCAACAGGTATTGCTGAGAACTATAGATCCATCGGGAAAAGGAAACATACAAGCCATAGCCTCTAGTGATGTCTTTGACTTAAGAGATAGAAAAGCTTTTACTTTAAATAATATTCGTGGCGTAAAAGCCTTCAACAATGAAGAAAACAATATTTTACAAAGAGTTGCTCACTCTTTGTTAGTGGCCAATGTAACATTTAATAAGCAAGAGACTACTTCTCGTCGCCAACAGGCTAGAGATGCGGTGCTGCCTGTGCAAATTTCAATTAAAAGAAATCAAACTATTGTCAGTGCTGGCAGTAAAATTCAACCTATTCACGTTGCAATATTGAATGAAATAAAAAATATTAAATCTGATCACCGCAAAGATTTTATTTCATTAGTTAGTTCATTGTTATTTGTTGTTGTTATTTTAGTGTTCATTTCTTTTTTCAAACGCTTTACTAAAAGTCATTTGCGAATTCAATTTAAAGACTATCTCGTAATGGGTGCGGTGGCTTTGCTCATAGCCATGATAACTAAGTTGTTTTTATTTATGACCGATGCAGCTTTTATTACTAAATTCGGCGACTTGGTTCCCCCTTCTTTTTTCTTGTACGCAGCTCCAATTGCAGCGGGTCCCATGCTCGTTGGTTTGATGATAACCTATGGCGAAATTGTTTGGATTTTTACAGCCTTTCTATCCATTGCCATTGGTATGATGGTCGACTACAATTTTACAGTAATGCTTATTGGATTAGTGGGCGGTATTGCTGGTGCACGTGGTGTTTATGGTTGTGAAAAAAGAAATGATATTTATATTGCTGGTCTGAGAACAGGTCTTATAAACGCCATAATAATTGCATTTATGGTGATGATGGATAAAAGCTTGTCAGGGCAAGTTATCAATAACCTTATATGGAATGTTCCGGCGGGATTAATAGGGGGGGTGCTCTCCTCTATGGTAGCCATGATGTTTATTCCACTTCTAGAAGCAATGTTTAATGTTACTACAGATATTAAACTATTAGAGCTTAGTAATTTAAATCATCCATTAATGAAACAAATGATGGTTAAGGCTCCGGGGACATATCACCATAGTTTAGCCGTGGGTACAATGGTGGAAGAGGCGGCATCAAAAATTGGCGCCAATTCATTGTTAGCTAAAGTGATGGCTTATTATCATGATATTGGAAAAATGGAACACGCTCAGTATTTTGTAGAAAATCAACGACCCGGATATAACCCTCATGACCATATTTCACCATTTATGAGTAAAACAATTTTAATAGCTCATGTAAAAGATGGCGCAGAGATGGGCTTAAAATATAAGCTTGGACAACCTATTATTGATGGAATATTACAGCATCATGGTACAACATTAATTTCATATTTTTATAATAAAGCCTTAGCTGAACAAGATGAAGATCTATCTCCCGTAGAAGAAAGCGAATTTCGTTATCCAGGACCAAAACCTCAATTCAAAGAAGCTGCGCTAGTTATGCTTGGTGATAGCATTGAAGCTGCAGCACGATCAATGGAGGAGCCCACAGCTACTCGGCTCACACATCTTGTTAAAAACATTATTCAGAATAAATTTATTGATGGTCAACTAGATGAGTGTAACCTTACGCTTAGTGAGCTTTCGGTTATAGAACACACTTTTAAAAAGACTTTATTAAGTATTTACCATCAAAGAATAGATTATCCTCACATGAAATTAGGTGCCCCAGTCGAGCAAAAAAACAAAAAAGCATTACATAGTATAAGTAATAAATGAAGATTGAATTTATTAATAACTCTTCCGTTTCTATCCCCAAAAAGTATTTACAGCAGAGCCTTAAAATATTCTTGAAATTGCTGGTAAAAAAAAGAAAAGATATTGATTTTAAAAACTTAGAATTGAGCTTGGTGTTTTTAGATCCCCTAGCCGCTAAAAAAATAAATAAAAAATATAGAAATAAAAACTATGCAACAGATGTCTTAAGTTTTACCAGCATGCCCCCGGCGTTGGGCGAACTAATAATGTGCCCTCAAGTGTTAAAAGAACAAGCAAAAGAACAAAAGCATAGTTTTCGAACAGAAGTATTGTATATGACCATTCACGGTATTTTGCATTTATTGGGATATGAACATGAAAATGATGCTCAAAAAGCAAAAGAAATGCTGAGCCTTCAAGAAGAATTATTCACAAAGACCTTGCAAAAGTTAGTGTTTCTTAAGTAAAACATCAATTAAGGAGCCTACATGTCTATTCAAACAGAAGCCGCAGAAGTGCGCAGCCAGTTGCAAGATTTTAAAATCAAAGCAGAAGAATTGCGGAGGTATCTTTGACGTTGATCAAAAGATCAAGCGTCTTGACGAGCTAGAGACCGCTTCCCAGAATCCAGACGTCTGGAATAATCATGAAGAAATGCAAAAAATAAATAAAGAAAAGACATTGTTGGAAAAATCTGTAGAACAGTATCAGAAAATAAAACAACAAGTAGATGATACTCTTGTATTACTAGAAATGGCTGAGGATGAAAGTGACGAAAGTACTTTTAAAGATATCAAGGATGAATTAAATGCAATTGAAGGTTCATTAGAAGATCTAGAGTTAAAAAGCTTTTTGAGTGGTGAAACTGATGGAAATAGTACTTATTTGTCAGTACATTCTGGTGCGGGGGGAACAGAAGCTTGTGATTGGGCACAAATGTTATTTCGCATGTATACCCGTTATGCTGAACGAGAAGGTTATAAAGTTGAAGTTTTATCAATGACTGAGGGTGAAGAGGCTGGAATAAAATCTGTAACTTTATTTATTGAAGGCCCTTATGCTTTTGGTCATTTAAAGGCTGAAAATGGTGTCCATAGACTAGTTAGAATTAGTCCTTTTGATTCAAATGCAAGAAGGCATACAAGCTTTGCTTCCGTTTTTGCTTGGCCAGAAATTGACGACGATGTTGAGATAGAAATCAAACCAGAAGATATTAAGGTGGATACTTATCGGGCGAGTGGTGCAGGTGGACAACATATTAATACAACAGACTCTGCGGTTCGCATTACACATCTGCCTACTAACACGATTGTCACTTGTCAAAATCAAAGAAGCCAACACGCTAACCGTGATAAGGCGATGAAAATGTTAAAGGCCGCTTTATACGAATTGGAAATGGAAAAAAGACAGCAAGAAATTGATGAAATGAATGCTGAAAAAAAAGCCAATGAATGGGGAAGTCAGATTCGATCTTATGTTCTTCACCCTTATAAAATGGTGAAAGACCACAGAACATCAACTGAAGATGGAAATCCTGATGGAGTTTTGGATGGAAATTTAAATAAATTTATTGAATCATATTTAAAATCTCAAAAATTACAAAGTAAGGGGATGTAAATATTGTTATCTCTTAAATTAGCATGGCGTTATTTAAACTCCGGAGGTAAGTTTTTAAACTTTACGTCTATTTTGGCTTTAATAGGTATGGTTATAGGCGTGGCGTCTCTGGTTGTTTCTATGGCAGTTGTTAGTGGTTATGAAACAACATTAAAAAAAACACTAATTGATGTTGTCGGTCACTTGATAGTTGTAAAAAGAGGCAAAAGTATAGAAGGGGAAAATGAGGTTTTAACCCAAATAAAACCTATGGTTGAAGGATACGTTGAGCATACTCCTTTTGTTGTTATAGAAGCGGTGATGGCGCATAATAAAAAAGTAGGTGGAGTGATTCTTGAAGGAGTCGAGCCACAAACAGTTTCAAAAGTGTTAAGTTTAAAAAAACGTATTTTAGAGGGCCAGTTTAATCTTGGCTTTAAAGATGACTACCCCAATGCGTTAATAGGTAAAGGCTTAGCAAAAAAATTCAACATAAAAATTGGCGATACTTTTAGAGTCGTAATGCCTCAGTCAACTGGCTACAATCGTGAGCAATTTCGTCCACGGTCACAAAAATTTAATCTTGTGGGAATATTAGATTTAGGTCGCTACGACTATGATACAAGATATATTTTAACAAGCTTATCAGCAGCTCAAGATTTTGCAGAAATCAACAATCAAATTACAGGAGTAAGAATTCGTGTAAAAAAAGATGAACAAGCTATTGTTGCTGAACAAAAAATTAAGAACGATACAGAGTCACCTTATTGGGCTAGAAGTTGGAAAGGGGCCAATGCTAATTTGTTTGAAGCGATCAAATATGAAAAACCTGTTATATTTTTTGTGGTTTTCATAATAGTTATTGCCGCAGGCTTTAATATTTCAAGTACTCTTTTTGTGAGTGTTATGAAACGATTCTCAGATATTGGAGTATTAAAAGCTCTTGGCGCAAAATCTAGTTTTATGATGAAAATTTTTACGTGGCAGGGGCTGTTAATTGGCATGATTGGAAGTTTGTTAGGAATCATATTAGGATTGGCACTTTGTTGGTTGTTAATGTGGGGACAAGATAAATTTGGCTTTCTTCCCGCAGAAGTCTATAAAATTGCAAGAATACAACTTGAGATTCGTCCAATGGACTTAGTTTTTATTCTGTTGATCTCTACACTTGTTTGTTTTCTTTCTACTTTGGCACCAGCAATAAAGGGTGCTAGGCTTAATCCAGTTGAAGGACTTCGTTATGAATAGCACACCTATTTTGTATGGTCGTGGGATCGAAAAAACCTATAAAATTGGCCAACAAAATTTACAAGTTTTAAAAGGTCTCAATATTGAGATATATAAAGGCCAAGACTACTGCATATTAGGGGGCTCTGGTGCAGGCAAAAGTACTTTACTGCATATACTTGGCGGTTTAGATCGCCCTACACATGGTGATGTTTATTTCAAAGGCGAAAACTTAAACAAGAAATCAGAAGAGGCCCTTGCTAAATTTAGAAACCAAAGCATAGGCTTTGTATTTCAGTTCCATCATTTGTTGCAAGAGTTTACAGCTTTAGAAAATGTTTCGATGCCAGCGCGTTTGTCGGGTCAAAAAGCTAAAATGGCTAAACAAAAAGCAGAACGGTTGTTGGTTGAGCTGGGACTCGGTGGCCGACTGCGACATTACCCCTCTCAGATGAGTGGAGGTGAGCAGCAGCGCGTTGCAATTGCCAGAGCATTGATGATGTCTCCAGAAGTTTTGTTAGCAGATGAGCCAACGGGCAATCTAGATTCCGAAAATGCTAATAAGATTCAAGACTTGTTTTTCGAGTTAAAAGAGTCTTTAGGCTTAACACTACTTGTTGTGACTCATGACAGACAATTTGCTCAAAGATTTTCAAATGTACAAACAATGAGAGATGGCCTGTGGACTACATAATGTGAATATATAGAGGAAGACTTTTGACAAGACTTCGAAGACCATATAGGCTTCCATTTTATTAACTTAAGTATACAGAAAGACTTGGTTTTTAGTTGAATACCACAATATTAAGACATCTTATTTTTACCACTTTGTTTTTCTTCAGTGTTCTGGCCTCTGCACAGAAAGCTCCGACTATTTCAAAGATTATATTAAAGGGCCATAAAAAAATTGAAGCGGCGGCTATTCGCAATAAATTAAAATCAGAAAGTGGCAAGACCTATGATAAAGCGAATGTCATTGAGGATATTAAAAGTTTATTTAAGACAGGTTATTTTTACGATATTATTGTTGAAAAAGAATCAACGGGTAAAAATGAAGTTGCCCTTATCTATACTCTTATAGAGAAACCAACAATTGTTTCCATAGAATATGAAGGCAATGAAGACATAGATACTGACGAATTAGAAGAAGTTACTAATTTAAAAGCCTATCAAATTTTAGATAACTCCGTTTTACACGATGCAGTTGAGAAAATAGAAAAGTTATATGAAGACAAGGGTTTCTTTCTAGCAAAAGTCAATTTTGAAGTTGTAGATGCCAAAAAAGGCGAATCCGTGGCAGTACACTTTAAGATTGTTGAGAATGATAAAGTTGTTGTTAAAAATATTAAATTTATTGGCAATAAAAAGTTAGATTCCGACAAGCTAAAAAGTGTTATGCAGACAAAAGAGGGTGGATTTTTTAGTTTTATTTCTGGTTCTGGAGCTTACAAGCAAGACGCTTTTGACCGCGACACACAAATTTTAAACTTCCTTTATTTTAATGAAGGTTTTGTACAGGTAAAAATAGATAGACCTTATGTTTATATTACTCCCGATAAAAAAGGGATTTTTATTACAATTAACATTACTGAGGGAGAGCAGTTCAACATTGGTACAGTCGACTTCGCAGGTGATCTACTCTTTGATGATGAAGAGTTGCACAAAGCCATTAGTATTAAAAGTGGTGAGCTTTTTTCTTATGAAAAAATGCAAAAAGATATTCAAACTTTAACGGCTAAGTATGGTGATTTGGGTTATGCCTATGCCAACCCCATTCCACGTACTCGAGTCAAAGAAAAGGATAAAATCGTTGATTTAACCTTTGAAATAGACAAAGGGAATAAAGTTTACTTAGGTCGAATCAATATGGTCGGCAATACTAAAACTAGAGATAAAGTTGTACGTCGTGAATTGAGAATCTATGAGGGAGAACTTTACAACGAAACTCGCAAAAGAGAATCCATAGCTAATGTAAAACGCTTAGGATACTTTGACGAAGTTAATTTCCAAACAAAAACGCCTCCGGGTAAACCTGACATCATGGATATTGATATTGTCGTTAAGGAGAGAAATACAGGAAGCATACAAGTTGGTGCGGGCTATTCGAGTTTTGATGGTTTTGTGTTAAATGGTCAGGTTAATCAAATTAACCTTTTGGGTAGAGGACAAAAATTAGGGGCCTCCATTGATTGGAGTGATTCTCGAAAAAATATTACCATTAATTTTACCGAACCCTATTTTTTAGATACGGAATGGGAAGTGGGATTTGATGCCTACCATCGCGATAGAGAATTACCAGAGTATTCAGAGAATAAGCAAGGTGGAGCTTTTCGTGTAGGTCACCCCTTGGCTCCTTATTTACAAGGAATTATAGGCTATAAACTCGATAAGACAGATTTAGAACTGCGTGAAAATAGCGATCCAGATCTTTTTCCTGTAGATACAGCCAATGGCAACACAAGTTCACTTACTTTTAGTTTGCTTTACGATAAAAGAAATGACAGCTTTGCACCGACAAAAGGACTCTTTGGCCGTTTATTTGTCGAGTATGCAGGTATTGGTGGTGACTTAGATTACACAAAAGGTGGAGCGAATCTCAGATATTATAACAATATTTTTTGGGATGTAGTTTGGAGAAATAATCTTAATTATGGTTTTGTCTCATCCAATGATTCTTCGAGAGATGTTCCTTTTAACACACGATATTTATTAGGGGGAGCCAATACATTAAGAGGATATGATTGGTTTTCAATTGGTAGGAAGGCCTATTCTAAAATTGCTTTTGACAGCGCGGTTGCCAATGGTCGTGGTTCCCTAGCACAGTATGACGCGCTGAGGCCATTCGGTGGAAAACAGCAATTATACTATAATTTAGAGTTTCAATTTCCACTCATAAAAGAAGCTGGTATTCTCGGGGTGTTATTTTATGATATTGGTTATGCCGATGACACTTTAAAAATTAGCGATTTTAAAAGTGATGTAGGATTTGGATTTAGATGGTTTTCACCCATTGGACCCTTACGGTTCGAATGGGGATTCGCTCTTAATCCCGATAGTAAATTTGGTGAAGATTCCGACGGTCAGTTTATGTTTTCAATCGGATCACCTTTTTAGTTAGAATATAAAAATGGAGGAAAATTCTATGAAATCTCAACTTTTTGCAATGGTTACTTTAGTGCTGAGTTTAATCGTAGGTTCTATAGCACAGGCAAATACACCTAAGTTTGGTTATGTTGATATGCAAAAAGCCATTACCTTAACGAGCGATGGTAAAAGCGCAAAAGATAAATTAGAAAAAGAATTTAAGAAAAAACAAGCCGAATTAAAAAAAATGGAAGAAGATCTCAAAAAAATGAGCAAAGATCTTGAAAAGAAAGCTCTCGTCTTATCTGATGATGTGAAATTAAAAAAGCAACAAGAGTTACAAGAGGAAATGTTAAAGTATCGTGAAATAGTTGGTAAGAGTCAGCTTGAAATTCAAAAAAAGGAAAGAGAGTTAACTTTACCCATTGTAACAAAACTGAAAGAAGTAATAGCTGATATCGCTAAAAAAGAAGAATACACAATGATACTTGAAAAATCTGAACAAAGTGTATTGTGGGCAAAGGATGATGCTGACCTAACTGAAAAAGTTGTCAAAGCTTTTGAAAAAAAATAAGGGAAATTAAGAATGGCTAAAGAGCCTATTTTTGACATCGAGAAAGTAAAAAAATTATTACCACATAGGTATCCCTTTTTGTTAGTCGATCGCGTTTTAGAGTTTACTCCCAGTTCAGACATGCAATCGCGAGTGGGTGCAAAGGCTAAAGCTATAAAAAATGTTACGGCCAATGAAGAATTTTTTAATGGGCATTTTCCCGGTCGTGCTATTATGCCTGGAGTTCTAATTATAGAAGCTATGGCCCAAGCTGGGGGACTAGCTTGTTATACAGGTGAAGAATCACCTTATAATTTAATTATTGCATCAATCAGTTATGCGCGATTTCGCCGACCTGTTGTACCTGGAGATCAATTAGTTTTAACGGGTGAAGTTCTTAAAGATAGAGGGAAAATAGTAGTTATAAAGTGTCAAGCTCATGTCGATGGCGATTTAGTGGCAGAAACAGAAGTCATGGCCCAAGTGACAAAAAATGAAGGTAATTAAAAAGAATGATTCATTCAACAGCGATAATTTCAAAATACTGTGAAATTGCAAATGATGTAGAAATTGGTCCCTATGCTGTAATTCAAGGTAAAGTTAAGATCGACTCTGGCACAAAAATTGGTGCAAATGCCATGGTAGGTTGTGACAGTGGAATTGTAGAAATAGGAAAAAATAATCAGATTGGACCTCATTCTTATATTGGAGGTCCCCCACAAGACATTAGTTATAAAGGGGAAACCACTAAATTAAAAATTGGTGATAATAATATTTTTCGTGAGTTCGTTACAGTGAACATAGGAACCACAAAACAAGATGGTGTTACTATAATTGGTAACAATTGTATGTTTATGGCTTATGTTCATATTGCACACGACTGCAATATAGGCGATAGAGTTATTATTGCTAATACAACAAATTTTGCTGGGCATGTTATTGTTCATGACGATGTAAAGATTGGTGGCGCGTGCAACTTCAGTCAGTTTACTCGTTTAGGTAAGCATGCATATATTGCCGGTGATGCCACTATAAATAAAGATATTTTGCCATATACCATGGCACAGGGAAAATATGCTTTAAGTCGCGCAACAAATCGAATTGGTTTAGAACGAGCGGGATACAGCAAAGATGAAATAAATAATATTCACAAGGCCATACGTGCCCTTTTGATGGGTGGTAGAACTTTGGACGAGGCTCTACAAAAGATTAATCAGGACTGTGAAATAGACAATCACATTCAGTATTTATTGGACTTTGTGAATTCCTCTGAGAAGGGTTTAGCTAGATCATGAGTGAGAAATTAAATGCGGCAGTTGTTGGGGTTGGATATTTAGGTCGCTTTCATGCACAAAAATACAATGCCATTAATGAAGTAAATTTAGTCGGCGTTTGTGATGCTAGTAAAGATCGTGCGGATCAAGTTGCTCAGGAACTCCAATGTCCAGCCTTTTATGACTATCATGACTTAATCAACAAAGTAGATCTCGTTACTATTGCTTCAACAACCTCTAGTCATTACGAAGTCAGTAAATTTTTTTTAGAAAATAATGTTCATGTAAATGTTGAAAAACCAATGACTACAACCAGTCAACAGGGTGAAGAACTTTGTAAGATCGCACAGGACAAAAATCTTGTTTTACAAGTAGGTATGGTTGAACGCTTTAATCCCGCTTTAATATCTGCACAAGAAAAATTTACCCATCCACTGTTTATTGAGTGTCATCGTTTAGCTCCGTATACGCCACGTGGGGCTGATGTCTCTGTTGTACTAGATTTAATGATTCATGACCTCGATGTCATTTTGTCTCTAGTAAAGAGTCCACCAGTTAGCGTTTCTGCGATTGGGACCCCCGTATTAACTAAAACTGCGGATATAGCCAATGCTCGTATTGAATTTGAATCGGGAGCAGTAGCTAATGTCACATCATCTAGGGTTTCTACCAAAACACAAAGAAAGTTTAGGTGTTTCCAACCCAATCAGTACTTATCAATTGATTTCGGCTCTGGCGAAGTTAATTTGTTAACGAAAACAGGTGAGATGCAAGGGGATGAACTGCCAATAGAAACAGAAGCCTGGAATCTCGAAAAAGGAGATGCATTAATGGCAGAAACCTTGGCTTTTATAAAAGCTGTAAAAACCGGAAATCCCCCTTTTGTCAGCGGGCAAGATGGATTAGTTGCCTTAAAATTGGCGGAGCAGATCATTGACGCCATCGGAAAGTAAACCACAAGTATTAATTATAGCTGCTGAAGCTTCTAGCGCTATCTATGCCCAAAGACTTTTAGAGTATTGGCAAAAAGAAAATAAAATTTTTCATGCATTTGGTGTGGGTTCAAAAGATATGGAGAGGCTTGGATTTGAAATCGTCGGTCGCTCTGAAAAAATGTCTGTAGTTGGCTTCCAGGAAGTTATTAAACATTATAGTGAAATTAAAGAAGTCTTTAACCAAATACTTGATTTAACAAAAAAAAGAAGGCCAAAGTTTGCTTTACTGCTCGACTATCCAGGTTTTAATTTGCGATTGGCTGCAAAATTAAAAGCACTGGGTATTCCTGTTGTCTATTATATATCACCACAGGTTTGGGCGTGGAAGACATCTCGAGTGTATCAAATTAAAAAAAATGTAGATAAAATGCTAGTATTATTTCCATTTGAAGTAGAATTTTATAGAAAGTACGAAGTGAATTCAGAATTTGTGGGTCATCCATTGTTAGATGAATTAAATCCAGCTCACTTTGATAAAAAGGAAATTCAAAAAAACAGACATCGTTATGGTATTGATGCTCAAGATCACCTTATTGGTTTGATGCCAGGAAGTCGGTGGTCAGAAATCAATCATCATTTGCAAACACAATTAAGAACTGCAGAGTTAATTCATAAGAGAAATCCAACGATCAAATTTGCATTATTAGTCGCACCGACATTTAGTGTTGATGAGATAAAAAACATATTACCAGATTTAAAAATACCATTAATTTTAATTAAAGAGGATCCCATGAGTATGGTTTCCTTGTGTGATGAAGTTTTGTGTGCATCCGGCACGGCAACTTTGTTAGTAGGTCTCATGGAAAAACCAATGGTGATAATGTATCGAATGAACTCATTAACAGCTTGGTTAGCTAAAAAATTTGTAAAACACACATCATTTTTTGGCATGATCAATTTAGTTTTAGGTAAAGCTGTAGTTCCCGAATACTTTCAAGAACAAGCTTCACCAGAAAAATTAAGTGAAGCTCTTGAGATATTTATTCAAGATTCAGAAAAAAGAGAATCAACTATTGAAGAGCTTAAATCTGTTAAATCTCTTCTAGGTGATCAAGGGGCAACTCAGCGAGTGGCAAAAATTCTTGAGGAGTATTTCTAATGCTTTCATGGCTTTACGGTTCAGCTTTAAAGCTACGCAACTACTCCTATGACAAGCAAATTCTCAGGAGTATAAAAGTAGCTAAGCCAGTGGTATCAATTGGCAATATAACTGTTGGAGGGACGGGAAAAACACCTGTTGTCGATAATATATTGTATTGGGCAAGGCAAAGTGGAATTAAAGCTGGAGTGGTTTCAAGGGGGTATGGTGGAAATTATAAGGGTATCGTAAAAGTTACTTCAATTTTGAAACCAGAAATATTTGGCGATGAACCCACAATGCTGTCAATGAGAAATAAAGATATTCCCATTTACCTTTCACCAGATAGAGTTGCTGCGGCAAGTGAACTAATTAGAAATGAAAATATAGATATTATTATTGCCGATGATGCGTTTCAACATCGTCGTTTAAACAGAAATCTCGACATAGTTATTATAGATTTATTAGAAACTAAAGAAAATTACAATGTGCTACCCTTTGGCAGAGCACGTGAAGAAATTAGCGGAATCTCACGAGCTGATATTGTAATATTAAACAAAGCCAATTTAGTTACTGAACAACAAGTGGTTACAATTAAAAATATGTTGTTACCTTACTGCCAAAAGAAATGTGAGTTTATATTAGGAGAATATAAAGCTGGAAAACTCATATCAATGAAGGGTGAATTGAAAAAAAATGGAGCAAGTTTTCTATTAGTTTCAGGTATCGGACGGCCTCGTTCTTTTGAATCTTTAGTTAGAAGTAAAAATATTAATGTCGTACACCATGAAATATTTAAAGATCATTATAAATATTCTGAACAAGACATGAAAAAGATCATAATACTAGCACAGGAAAAGGGTGTACAAGATATTATTTGTACACAAAAAGATGCAGTCAAATTGAATCAACTCATTAATTCTACAACAAATTTGAATTGGTTTTATTTAGATATGCATGTGGAATTGATAGGAGTACATAAGTTATATGATAAAATTAATTGCTTATGTTCTTAAAGCATTTGCTTGGATTATTAGTCATTTACCTAAAAAAGTTCAGTTTTTTTTAGGAGATGTTATTGGCATATTATGGTTTGATATTTTAAGAATACGTCGTCCAATCATTATAAGTAATTTAACTCTAGCCTTTCCAACAATGTCAGAAAAAAAGCGCATTCAATTAGCTCGAAGATCAATGTGTAACTTAGGAAGAGGTTTTATAGAGTTTTGTCATTTTCCTTTTATGGAAAACCACAAAAAGTATTTAGATGAATTTATTATTGAAGGCAAAGGGCATCTTGAGCAAGCTCAAAAAAAAGATAAAGGTGTTTGTTTAATGACCTTGCATTTAGGTAATGGTGATTATGCCACTGCAGGTTTAGCTTTGCATGGAATTCATTTTCATTTGATTTCAAAAGAATTCAAAATGAAGTGGATAAATAAATTATGGTTTGCAATGAGAAGTAAATTGGGAACTAAGTTTATTCCTCCAAGAAATTCTAGTTATGCCATATTAAAAGCCTTAAAAAGAAAAGAAATCGTGTGTTTTGTTCAAGACCAGTTTATGGGACCGCCAATTGGAGTAAAAACCACCTTTTTTGGCCATGAAACGGGTACAGCTTTGGGTTTGTCAGTAATGGCAATGCGTTATAACTCACCGATTGTACCCGTATATAATTATCGTCGCTATGATGGTAAGATAATTATAGTATTTGAAAAGGAGATAGATTTTTCTTCGATTGAAAATACCCAAGATGTAGAAGAAAAACAAAAACTAATGACACAAATTTGTAACGATAAACTTCAAGAGTATGTTGAAAAATATCCTGAACAATGGATGTGGGTCCATCGTCGTTGGAAGCAAGGAAAGTTTAAGGATTAAAGAATATATGCAGTGGAAGAATTGGCTTCTCATTTTAATGATTTTTAGTTTGGCATCTTGTGCCTCTCAAAAAATATTTAAATATGAGAAAATTGATGAATTCCAGATGAATAAAGAATATGAAGAAATGGTTAAGGTTGAGAAAGAACCCGAAGCTATAAAAAAGACAAAGCCACTCGAAGTTACCAAAGAACCCGACACGAAAGTTGAAAGTAAAAAAGGAATAGCAAAAAAAGAAAAAAAGAAAAAATCTAAA